>NZ_JBTGVC010000010.1:0-35578 GCF_054343375.1 Mycoplasma sp. Z386 | reverse complement strand
AGAAAGTAAGGTTTCTTCAATTTCAAATCCTTCTTTTAAAGAAGTGTTTGCTTGTGGTCTATTACCTCAAGAATAAATAGCTAATAAGTATGTGCCATCTTCATTTTTTCTTACTGTCATTTCATCATATCTAAGTGCATTATCGTGTCAAATTCAAAGAATTTCATTTGGATCACCAACATATTTTTCATCCATTTCTCTCATTGAAATAAATCTTTGTCTTGCTTTATTTATCTTAGAAACTAAATTATATGCTGAATTTTCATTAGCAACAATATCTTCTACTTTTCCTTCTCCCGCTGAAGATAATGTTGTGATAAAGTTATCTCTATCTCTTTCATCTTGGAAAAATACACGTTTTTTGAGATCTTTTCAATTAAATGCTTCTCTAATGTGTGTATCAGTTTGCCCGTCTTTTTTTCCACCTTGCATTAAAAGTTCATTTCCATCATATAAAATAGGATGACCACCACGAGAAAGTAAGGAAGTAAGAGCATATTCATAAGCGGATCTTTCATCATCATCTAATCTATGTGGTGAAATTATTACTGGTCTATTATTTTGTTCT
Source organism: Mycoplasma sp. Z386 (assembly GCF_054343375.1). Classification (NCBI taxonomy): domain Bacteria; kingdom Bacillati; phylum Mycoplasmatota; class Mollicutes; order Mycoplasmatales; family Mycoplasmataceae; genus Mycoplasma; species Mycoplasma sp. Z386. The sequence continues at coordinate 35,010 of NZ_JBTGVC010000010.1, read as the reverse complement.
TTAAAAGTTATAATTCATCTTTCAACATCATGATTATCTAAAAAAGGTAATCATTCATGTTTTTGGTTTAAAGTATCTGTTAAACTTTTTATTACATTTTTTTCATCATTTGGATTTAATGAGACATTAAGTTTATTTTTTCATTTAGTTCCATCAATAACTGAACTTAAACCTGGTTTTGAACCTTCTCATCCTCCTCAATAACCTTTAATTTCTGCTTCTGCTGGATCTCTTCATCATTCACCAAATAAAAAGGTTCTATCGCTAAATCTAGAAATTCCTGCAGTATTTGCTTTTTTATATTCACCTTGTACAACATCTCTTCATCTTTCAAATAAATTTCTTACCATATCACTATTATTAGCTCTTGGTTTTTTAGGATTATCAGATTTAAAGTAATGTTCAAAAGCATCATATCTAAATCCATCAACTCCTTTTGCTGCTCAGAATTTGTGGACATAATCTATTTCTTTTAAAACATCTTCATTTGTAAGATTTAAATCAGGCATTCCTGCTCAAAATTGAGCAACTCATTTTTTATTTGAAGATTTTGGATTGTTTTCTAGATGAACTTTATCATAAACATTTTTAAAGTATTGTCTTATATTATCTTGTCCTTCATTTCCTAATGGATTGTTTTCTGAATTGTAAAAATAATAATATTTTTGATATTTTTCATCACCAGCAAGTGCTCTTTGGAATCAAGGATGCTCATAAGAAGTATGATTAAATACCATATCTATTACAACTTTAATTCCTTTAGAGTGAGCTACTTTTAAAAATTCTTCAAATGCTTTTAATCCACCAAGTTCAGGAGCAACTTTTGTATAATCAATTACATCATAACCATGATAAGAACTTGCAGGATGAATTGGTGATAAATATAAAGTATCAATACCTAAATTAACAAAATAATCTATATTGTCTTTCAATCCTATAAAATCACCAATTCCATCATTATTACCATCAGCAAAAGAATAAACTGTTAATTGATAAATTGTATTTGATTTAGGTTTACTTTTATCAAAAGGAGCAATATATTGGACAGAATCGCTTTCATCTTTATAAGTTAAATTATCCAAAGCTCCTGATTTTTTAATTTCTTTTAAAAACTTTTCATTTGATCAACCTCTTAAAGTTTTTATTTTAGATAATTTTGCTCTTTCAGGAGAGTTTAAATATTCTTCAATACTATATTTATTTACTCTATTTCCTGTTAAATCAGGAGTTTCTTCATCTCAAACAGGAGTTTTATTAATAATCTCTTCTTCATTTTGATTATCTACTGGAGAATTATTTTTGTCTGGATTTTCTGAATTTTTGTTTTCAGAATTTACTTTAGTTTTTTGATCATCTGTTTTAGTTGTAATATTATCTTTTTCTTCTTTTTGATCTTCTGGTTTTGTATTCTCTACTTTACCTTTTTCTACAGGTTTTTTTGTTTGTTTTTCAGCAACTGGGACAATTGGGACCTCAGTTTTTTCTTTTCTTTTTTCATTTTCTGTTGGAGTTTTAGGATTATTTATTTTAGTTTTTTCTATTGATTCTTCTCCATATTTGCAAGATACAGTAAGAGAAGAGAAAAATGTAACAGTTGGAATTGTTCATAATAAATTTAAAGATTTTCTTTTTTTCTTCATACTTTTTCCTTTTTAAATACTTATATATTTAATTATATCAAATATAATACATAGAATTTTAATTTTTATGAACAAAAAATAAATAAAATAAGAAAAATTTCAAATTTTCATTGAAAAAAACCGGAACACATTCTCTTCAAATCTTTTTAGATGTGTTTCGGTTTATTATTTTATTAGGATTAAAAATGTTTTTAAATATACAATTTACATTGTTGATGATTTAAAATAAATTTCTTTTATTTTTAATATTAAATCATTTATGTTAATTTCATACATATCTTTATTTTTATTTAAAATTTCAGAAAATTCTTTATTTAAATCAATCTCTAATTTTGTTTTTAAATTTTCTTCATTTTCATTTATTAAGATATTTAGCATTAATCAGTATATTTGTTCTTTTGAATTAGTATAAATAATATTATTAATAATTTTAGTATTACTTTCATAAAATTCATCAAAAGAAATGCTTGAATTAAATAATAACTGTGAGTTATTAAAATTTCACTCATAAGTATTAATAACTTCTATTATTGGTGTTTCATATAAACTTTCAATAATTATTTTTCTTTTTAAAAAAAGAAAATCAAAAAAATCTGACATTTTATTTTTTAAAAAGAATTTTTCCGTAAATTGATTTAAATTTAGTAAATCTTTGCTTGTAAATTTCTTTTCTACTCACTCTTTTTTCTTTTGAATAAAAGATGAAATACTTAAATCTTTTTCGTCGTATTCAATGTGAAAAATAAGTTTTAAATTATTTAAATATATTTGTTCTATTAGTGAGTTAATAATATTCATATTTCATTTTTGTTTATTATTCAGTATTTGTTTAATAATGAAAATAGTTTTCTGCATTTTTTCATCATAAGGGAATATTTCTGTTTTTTCTAATTTAGGCAAGTGAAATATTTTTGCTAAAAATAAGTATTCTACTGGTGCAATATATAAATGTTCATTTTGTTTATTACATAAAGATAAATCAATATCTTCAGTTAGAAAAAATTCAAAACGAGTTTCTTTATCTTTTAGATTTATTATTAAAGAAATAAGAAAAGAATTGTGAAAAACAACTTTTCCATGTTTTTCAAAAATGTTTAAAATTTCTTTTTTATCAATTAAATCCCCATGCTTTAAAAATAAATCAACATCATTATATTTACCTAAAAATTTAAAATTTTTAAAGAAATTAAAAGCAAAACTGCCTTTTATTATAGTATTAATTTTTAAATTTGCCAAATCTTCAGAAATACGATTTATTTTTTCCATTATTAAAGTTCTTTGGTTTTTTTCTTCCTTTTTAATTTTTAACTTTAAAATTAAGTAATAAGGAATAGGTAAAAAAGTACTTAATAGTAATCTTTTATTATACATTTTTAAAGCAAAATTTAATTTTGCTTGATATTTAGAATCAGAAATAAATTTCATTATTGTTTTTTCTTTTATAAAAAAAATAAAAAAGGATTTAAATTTTATCTCTATATCAGGATTCTCTTCTACTTTAATTCTTATTTTTATTAATTTCATATATACAAACAAAATATAAAGATATAAAATACCAGCAACTCATAAAGTTCCTCAACCAAATCAAAATAATGGAAAATATTTATAATCTAAAGAAAGAGTAGTTCATACTATTATTATCACACTTATTCAAATGAAAAATAAAATGTTAGAATAAGTCTTTAAATAGAAAGAAATTCTGATTTTATTTTTTAAATTTATCATTTTTCACCTCTTTAGTAAAGAAAACTAAATTTATTTGAACATATAAACCCAATAAAGGATGTGTACAAGCTATTCTTTTCAATTTTTCTTTTTGTTTAATTGATTTTTTTTCTAATTTATTTTCTGATTTTTTTCCTCAAAATCCTATTAAAAATAAAACTTTAAAATATTTATTAATTTTTGTTATTTCTCATTCTTCTAAATTTTCTTTGTCTTTAGTGATTTTAAAAATTTTCAATAAGTTATATAAATTTCAAATATATAAAGGCATTATTGCAAAAGCTGGTGCAAAACTAACTAAAACAAAAAATCATCAATTTTTTCAAAAAAAAGTTACTTTAATAATTGTAAAATATGTAAGTAAAATAAAATAAATTCAAAATAATAAATAATTTGTAAGAATTAAAAAAATATTTCTTTTTATAACTATACCTAATTTATATAATATTTTTTCCATATTAAGCTCCTTTTACTATTTTTAAAAAAGTATTATTTTGTCTAAAATTAAAAAATCAAAAAACTAAATTTTAGTTTTTACAAATTTGTTTTTGATTTTTTCTTTATTTGTAACTGTGATATTTATTTTATTTGAATATTTAGATTTTTATTTATTAAATGTAATTGTTTATAAATAGTTATTATAAACAATTAATTTGAGTAGAAAATAATTCAATAAATTGGAAATAATAATCCAAATAAAGGATTTATTCCAGAAATTTTTTCTAATCTTTCTTTTTGTTTAATTGATTTTTTTTCAAGTTTTTCTTGTGATTTTTTACCTCAAAAAGCAACTATAAATAAAAATTTGAAATATTTTTCTATTTTTTTTATTTTGTCTTCTTCTAATTTCTCTGCTTTTTTTGTTAATTTAAAAATTTTAAAAAGAAAAACTGTGTTTCAGATGTATGAAGGTACAATTATGAAAGCGGGTCAAATGAAAGCAAAAAATAAAGTTCATTCACTTTGTCAAAAAAATGGATCTCTAATTATTGTAAAATATGCAAGTAAAGATAAATAAATTATTAATAATACATTATAAACAAGTAACAAAATAAAGTTTCTTATTATCGCATAAGCGAATCTATAAAATATTTTTTCCATATTCTTCCTCTTTTATTTTTTAATATCTATAATCATAATTTGAGTTATCTGATATAAATTTTTCATCTAATTTATTTTTAAAAAAGGTTTTGTAATAATTATAATCTGAATCTTCAGATAATTGAACCAATTGAGCAAGAACATCTCTATCTTGAGAATTGGTAGAATTATCACCATTTTCTAAATCTTTATAAGTTATTTTTGCTAATCTATCTAAAAATTCTTCATATTTTTTTATTTGTGAGTCCACATAAGCACGTACACTAGCTGTAACTATTGCACCAGGAATAGTGAAAAATCCTAAAGTAAAACCTATTGTTGTATATTTTAGTGCTTGTGAATGTTCTTTTTCAGTTTTAAGAAAACTTTCATATGATTTTTTTAGTTCCTCTACTTTGTCAAGAACTTCTCCTTCTATAACGCTTCTACTTTGTCCTACATTTAAAAGATGTGAAACTTCTTTTTGAAATTTTTTATACATTATAGAATTTTCTTTAATATCTTTTATTGTTTTTTTAAGCATTAATGCATTTGTTTGACCGAAAACTTGAGTAAGTTGATGAACAGAGGCATCATCTATTAATTTAATTTGTTTTAAAACTCTAATTTTGAAAATTTTTGATTTATATTGACTTTCTTTTAAAAGTTCATTATTTTTATTTGAAATTAAGAAATCAAAAAAATTAATTTCATTTTTGGAAAAGTTTGTTTTTATTTCTGTTTTTTGAACAGGTGCTGGAATATTAATAAACATATTTTTTCTCCTTTAATTTAATATCTATTTATGTCGTAATCATAATTATTATCAATAAAATTATCTTTTTTTAAAGATTCAAAGTATTTTTTATAAAACTTAAATACTGGTCTATCATCTAATAATTTTATTATAGAATCAAGAATTTCGTTATCTTGACTTATTGTTGAATTTTTTCCATTTCTTTTGTCTTTCAATACTATGGAAAATAACTTTTTTGCTCTATCTGGATCTGATAAAGTATTACTTTGACGAACATCGTTAATAATTTCATTTAATAAATCAGAAAGATCTAAACCAATAGAAACTTCCTCTGGTATGGGTAACAAAGGACTTACTGCTATATAAATAATATTAAAAACATCTTGAAAAAGTTGATATTTCAAAGAATCTAGATAAGGTTGATTTAAGAGTGAGTGAAGAGAACTTACTACTTTGGCTGCATCTTCTTTTATAACGCTTCTTTGACTAATATTTAATAAATGACCAACGTCCTTATTAAATTTTTTGTAAAAATACATATTCTTTAAAATTTTAATTTTAGTAGTTGAGTCTTCTCCTAAAAAAGTTTTTTGCTCTTTTTCAGGAAGCAAAGATAAATTATTAATATATTTTAATAATCTAATTTTAAATAATTTAGCAGAATAAGAACTTTCTGCTTCTAAAAACATTGATTTTAACAATATTAAGTAATCTAGTTTTTGTAACTTTTGATTTATTTCGTTTTTAAAGTCAATTTTTTTCTCTATAACTGTATTTGGTATGAACATATTTTCTCCTTTCAATACAATTTTATTCTTATTTGTTCTTTTTTTTATTTTTTCAATAGAATAAATTTAAAAAATATAAAATAATTCATTTTTTTTCATTTTCGATTTTTTTTCTTTGAAATATGCAAAATAGTGATACCGTTTAAATAGTTTTTGAAATTAAAAATACCAGTAAAAATTACTGGTATGATTTATTCAAAATATAATTATTTTCCAAGACAAAAATTTTTAAACATTGAATCCAATAAGGTTTCATTATCTGCTTTACCTTTAATATTTACCAAGTCTTCTCACGACTTTCTTAAATCTACTATAACTATATCTGGTTCAAAACCATTTTTTAAAGAAAAAATGGCGTTTTCTATTGAAAGAAAAGAAGATTTTATTAAAGAAAGTTGTCTTATATTTGTAATAACTTTTTCATTATTAATATCAATGTTTTGATAATTTTTTATAATCTCATTCTCGAGATTTTCTATTTCTTTATTTTTAGCACTTATATAAATTTTGGTATTATCTAATTTTTTAGAATCCAATAAATCTTTTTTATTATGAACAGGGATATATTGTTTATTTTTAGAAAAATCAACAATTTGTTGATCGAATTGGTCAGTTTCTACTGATGCATCAAGTAAATGGATGACAATATCAGATTCTTCTATTTGTTTAAAAGAGCGTTCTATACCTATTTTTTCAACTTTATTTGTTGAATTTCTAATACCAGCAGTATCTTTTATTATAAAAGGTATACCTTCTAAAACAAACTCAGATTCAATAACATCTCTTGTGGTTCCTGCTTCGTCTGTTACTATTGCCTTTTCTTCATTTAAAAAAGCATTTAATAAAGAAGATTTTCCAGCATTTGGTTTACCTACAATAGCGATTTTTACACCATCATAAATAACTCTAGATCTTTCCGAAAGGTCTATAGTGGTTTTGAGTTTTTCTTTTAATATTTCTAATTTTGGTAAAAGGGTTTGATTAGTTAAAATTTCTACATCATCATATTCAGGATAATCGATATTAACTTCTATAATTGCTATTATTTCTAACAATTCACTAATTAAATTTTTAATATAATTACTTGTTTTTCCATCAAATTTTTCAATAGATGCTTTTGTTTGTAACTTGGTTTTAGCATGGATTAAATCATTGATAGCTTCTGCTTTGATTAAATCCATTTTTCCATTTAAAAAGGCTCTTCTAGAAAATTCTCCTGGTTCAGCCATTCTAGCTCCATTAGCTAGTACTAATTCTAGAATTAAATTAGTATTAACTATACCACCGTGTGCATTTATTTCTACGGTATTTTCCCCTATAAAATTATTTTTGCCTTCAAATCACATTACTAAAACTTCATCAATAAGTTCATCTTTATTTTTGATTCAACCATAAGTAATTTCTTTATCTTTACCAACTTTTCCTGTGAAAATTTTTTTAACAATCAAAAAAGCGTCTGGACCAGTGATCCTAATTATGGAAATTGCTTGGTTAACCAAACCTCCAGATGAAATCGCGGCAATATTATCAAACATTAGTATCCCATTTTTTTCTCATATTCATCTAATGTCCCTCTAAAAATAAAAGAGGAATCTGGTTTGATTTCTAAAATTACATTAGAAACTTGTTTAACTAAAGCACGATTATAAGTTGTAAAAATCATAGATGATTTATAATCAGCAAGTCCTTCAATTACTGAATCAATTGATTCTGCATCTAAGTGATCTAAAGGTTGGTCAAATACAAGAAAATTAGATTCTTTTAGCATCATTCTAGAAAACATTAATCTTGCTTTTTCTCCACCGGATGTTACCTTAACATTTTTAAAAACAGAATCACCACTAAAAAGCATTCTACCTAAAAAACTTCTCATTCTTTGATCTGAGTTATCTTTATTAGATTCTTCTGTATTTTCAATTGGTCATTTGCTTAATCATTCCATTAAGTTTTCATCTTTATCAAAATATTTAGAGTTATCTGATGGGAAATATTCTGGAGTTATTGTGGATCCTCAAATAACTTGACCAGAAGTTGGTTTTTCAAGTCCAAGCAGAATTTCAAGTAGTTTGGTTTTAGCAATGTCGTCTTCACCAAGTAAAACCATTTTTTCGCCAGGTAAAATATCAAATGATAAACTTTCAAACAAAGTTTCTCCTGTCTCTGGATTAACATAAGATAAGTCTTCTACTCTTAAAATTTGCTTTCCTGGTTGTTTAAAAATATCAAATCTAATAAAAGGATATTTTCTTGAAGAAGGTTTAATTTCTTCAAGAGTAATTTTTTCAAGTGATTTTTTTCTTGATGTTGCTTGAGATGATTTTGAAGCATTTGCAGAGAATCTAGCAATAAAAGCCTGTAATTTAGCAATTTGTTCTTCTTTTTTAGCATTAGAATTTTTTTGCATTTCTCTTATTAATGTTGAAGATTCTTTTCAGAAACTATAATTACCTGTAAACATTTTAGCTTCACCAAAATCAATATCTACAATGTTAGTACATACTTGATCTAAAAAGTCACTATCGTGTGAAACAACAATAACAATATTTTGATAATCAACTAAAAAGTTTTCTAATCATTTGATTGCTTTTAGATCTAAATGGTTAGTAGGTTCGTCCATAATCAAAATATCTGGATTTCCAAATAAAGCCTTTGCTAAAAGAACTTTTACCTTTTGTGAAGCTTTTAAATCGCTCATTTTTACATTCCATTTTTCTTTAGGAATATCTAACCCAGATAATAAAATTTGTGCATCATTTTCAGCGTTTCAACCGCCCATTAGACCGAATTTTTCTTCTAATTCCCCTGCTTTTGTATAGTCTTCTTCTGTAGCTTCTGGATTTTCATAAATTGCATTTTTTTCTTGTTGAATTTTAAATAATTCTTCATTTCCCATAATAACCACATCAGTCACATTAAAATCATTATACATATTGTGATCTTGACTCAAAACTGAAATTCTTTGGTTTTTATCTTTGATAATTTCACCTGAAGAAGCTTCAATTTGCCCTGAAATTATTTTTAAAAAGGTAGATTTTCCAGCTCCATTTGCTCCTATAATTCCGTAAGTGTTTCCTTCAGTGAATTTTAAATTAACATTGTCGAATAATTTTTTATCATAAAAAATTTTGGACAGATTTTTGATTTCTAACATTTTACTCCTTTATTTTTTATTAATAGTATTTAATTTATTATTTTATTAGTTAGTAATTTATATTAAATTATATATGTTTAATTTCATTTTATTAAAAAAGACACTAATTTGTGTCTTAAATTAGTTTTTCCATTGTTTTAGCAATAGCATCTGTATTATGATTTCCAATAACTTCACAAGCAACTTCTTTTGATGAAACTGTTCCGTTTTCCATAGCAAATCCTTTATAAGCGTTTTTTATCATTAAAACATCATTTCCTGAATCACCAAAAGTAATTAAGTCATTTGTTGTTAAATTCAATAATTCTAAAACTTTTTTTAGTCCATAAAATTTATCTGTATTTTTTGGATTAACATCTAAATAAACTCTATTTGTTAACAAACAAGTGTATGAATCCCCTATTAATTTGCTGTATTTATCAAATAATTGCTTGATTTTTTCTTCAGAATTTCTTAAAGCTAATTGGGTTATTTTTTCATTATTTTTGTAAATTGCATTTAAAATTTCTTCTTCTGTTTTAAAACCTTGCTCATCATAATCCATTTTTTCTTGTTCTGTTAATCATGAAAAAGTTTTGCTATTATCTTTGAAAGGATAAACGTTTTTTTCTGTACTTAATGTAAAGAAACTTTCGCTTTCTTTAGCTTCTTCTAAAAGGGTTTTAAGTAATTCAACAGGTAAAAACTCTTTTATTGTAGTTTTTTGATTTTTAACATCATAAATGGCTACTCCATTGTTTGAAACTAAAAAATCAAAATCACTAAATTGATTTAAAAAGATTGTAGTTGAAGCAATTGCTCTACCTGTGGCGATTGCTAAATAATGACCTTTACTTTTTGCTTGTTTTAAAATTTTAATAGTTTCTGGATGTATTGTTCCATCACTTCTTAGTAATGTTCCATCCAAATCAAATGCAAATAATTTTTTCATTTAGTTTCCTTTATTTTTTAAGTGTGGGAATAAAAGTATTTCTCTAATTGATTCTTTTTGAGTTAATAGCATTACTAATCTATCTATACCAATACCACAACCACCTGCTGGCGGCATTCCGTATTCTAAAGCTTCAACAAAATCCATATCAATTTCACTAGCTTCATCGTTTCCAGCGTTTTTTTCTTCAAGTTGTGATTCAAATCTTTTTAATTGGTCGATTGGATCATTTAATTCACTAAACATGTTAGCATATTCTTTTTTATTGATAAATAATTCTGCTCTGTCTGTAAATCTTGGATCTTTTTCGTTTTCTCTTGCTAATGGAGAAATTTCAATTGGATGTCCGTAAACAAATGTTGGTTGAATTAATGTATCTTCAACAAATAATTCAAATAATTCATTAATTAAGTGACCTGATGTAAAATATTTTTCAATTTTTATTTTGTGTTTGATAGCAACTTCTTTAATTTCTTCAAATGTTGTTTTTTTCAAATCAATACCTACATATTTAGAGGTTTCATCTACCATATCAATTTTTCTAAAAGGAGCTTTTAGTGAAATTTTATGACCACCATATATTATTTCTTCTTTTCCTAACTTTTTAGCTAAAGATGAAATTAAATCTTCAGTTCTTTTCATCATTCCGTGTAAATCTGAATAAGCTTCATAAAACTCAATTGAAGTAAATTCAGGATTATGAGTGGTATCGACACCTTCGTTTCTGAAAATTCTTCCTATTTCATAAACTCTATCAAAACCACCTACTAAAAGTTTTTTTAAAGGCAATTCTGTAGCTATTCTTAAATAAAAGTCCATACTTAAAGCATTGTGAAAAGTGGTAAATGGACGAGCACTTGCACCACCTAAAATAGGATGTAATACAGGAGTATCAGCTTCTAAATATTTTAAATCATCGAAAAATTTTCTAACATAAGAAATAATTTTGCTTCTTGTTCAAAAAATTTGTTTTGCTTCTTCATTGATAATTAAATCCACATAACGACGACGGTATTTTTCTTCGATATCAGTTAAACCATGATATTTTTCCGGAAGTGGTTTAAGTGCTTTAGTTAATAATTGAACTTTTTCTGCTTTTAGTGAAATTTCTCCAGTATTTGTTTTCATTACAATACCTTCAAAATAAACTATATCTCCTATATCTAAAGTTTCTACTAATTCTGAATATACAGTATTTTCCTTTTTATTAAAATAAATTTGTGTTCTTGATTCATCATCTTTTATAACAATAAAAGGTCCTCTAAAAGTCATTATTCTTCCAACCACTGAAGCTTTAAATTCTTTATTGTGTAATTCATCTTTGCTATAAGAATTATATTTAACAAGTAGTGAAATTGAGTTATCGCTAATTGGTTGATTTTGTGAAAAAGGATTAATACCCATTTCTTTGTATTTGTCTATTTTTTTTCTTCTAATTAGTTCTTGTTCATTAAAATTTCTTTCCATTTTACCCTTTCTTTCTAACTATAAATTAATATATTAAATTATATTATAAATTCTTTATTTTATATAAATAAATATGCTATTTATTATTTAATTTTAGATATTCTAATCTTGCTTTTATTAAATTGTGTTCTGTAAGCAGAATTTAATTTAATGAAGTAAATTTAGAAATAAAAAGATGAACTTTTTTATGCTCACCTTTTAATATTTTAGATTATTTTATTTTCATCTTCTTTATCTTGGTTTTCTGAATCTAAGATTGGTTGTGTTTCTTGAGTTTCTTTTTCTGTTTCCATTTCAGAATTCTTTTCATTAGAATTTTCCAATTGAACATCTTCAATTAATTTATCTATATCAATTTCTTCTTGTTTTTTATATTCTTCTTTTTCTTTTCTTTCTGGTAATTTCATATATTTAGCAATATATTCAATTTCTTCAGAAACAATAGTTTCATTTTCAAGAAGAGAATCTTTAATTAATTCTAATAATTCTCTATTGTTTTTAACCACTTCTTTTGCTTGTTCATAAGCTTCAGAAATTATTTTTCTTACTTCTAAGTCTATTTCATGCCCTACTTGGTGTGAAAATGACATATTTTTTGCATAATCTCTACCTAAGAATGGAGAACCTGTATTTTCTTCATATTGAATTGGTCCAAGTGCAGACATACCAAATTCAGTAACCATTCTTCTTGCTATTTTTGTAGCTTTTTCAATATCGTTTGCTGCTCCGGTAGAAATTTCTTTTTGTCCATAAATTAATTCTTCTGCAACTCTACCACCCATAAATGATGCAATTGTTGCTAACAATTCTGATTTAGTTGCATTATATTTTTCTTCTTCTGGAAGCATTAAATTGTAACCACCAGCATTCCCTCTTGGGATAATAGTGATTTTTTGTACTTTACTTCCGCCTGGAACTTTAATACCAACAACGGCGTGACCAGCTTCGTGGTAAGCAACCATTGTTCTTTCTGCTTCTGTAATTGTTCTGTGTTTTTTAGCAGGACCACTCATAACTCTGTCAATTGCTTCATCAATTTGTGCTGGAGTTATAACTTCTGTTTTTTCTCTAACTGATAAAATTGAAGCTTCATTTATTACATTTTCTAATTGCGCACCAGAAAAACCAGGAGTTCTTTTAGCAATGTTTCTAAAATCAATAGAACTATCAACCCTTTTACCTCTTGCGTGTAATTGTAAAATTTCTTCTCTCTCTTTTACATCTGGATAACCAACTGTAATAGTTCTATCAAAACGACCAGGTCTTTGAAGAGCAGGATCTAGAACATCTGTTCTGTTTGTTGCAGCAATTACTAAAAGACCGCTATTATCAGCCATTCCATCCATTTCTACAAGTAATTGATTTAGTGTTTGTTCTCTTTCATCGTTTCCGCCACCAATACCTGAACCCCTGGAACGTCCAACAGCATCTAATTCATCAATAAATATAATTGCTGGTGCTTCTTTTCTTGCTTCTTTAAATAATTCTCTAACTCTTTTTGCTCCCATACCTACATATAGTTCAACAAAATTAGAAGCTGAAATAAATAAGAAAGGTACATTAGCTTCACCTGCGGTTGCTTTTGCAAGTAATGTTTTTCCCGTACCTGGAGGACCACCAAGTAAAATTCCTTTTGGAATTCTTGCTCCAGCTGCTTGATATTTTTGTGGATATTTTAAATAATCCACTAATTCCATAACTTCTTCTTTTACTTCTTTATTTCCAGCGATATCGCTAAATTTTTTGTCAGAAGTTATTTTAGTTGCTTGACTACTTTGAAGACCACCAAATAATCCATTTCCGTTTCCTGAACCTCTAAATTGTCTATAAATAAAAAATAATAAAACTAAAGGGAAACCTACAGAAACTAGTAATGGAATAAATCCTAAAATTCTACTTAAAGTTGATGGTTGTGGAATTCCTAAACTATAATAACCAGTTTGAATTCTGTTATTTAAAATAAATTTAGAAAGTTCAGTTTTAACTTCTTGTCCATTTTGATCAAATTGTTTATAAGCAAGTGCTTTTTGAATTGCTTCAAAATAAGTAGTATCACCCATTATTTTAGCTATATTTCCATTGTATTTATTTGCAATAGTTGGTGAAATTTGCACTATGTAATCTTGAACATAAAAATGATTATTTTTTTGTCCACCTATTTCCTGAAATCTTAAAACTCATTCGTTTTCACTAATTGTTATATTTGCGAAAAATTTATCATCAGTAGTTGATGCACTATATTCTCTTATTTTATCTTCAAACTGAGTAATACTAATTGTTTGTGGATGATAACCAAAAATTAGTTGCCATAAAAATCATAAAAGTATGATAGTTAAAATTGTAATTAATATTACAGTTCACTTTTTTTTCTTTAAAAAATTCATTAATTAGTCCTTTCTTCATATTAAGTATTATAAATTATAAGACTTTTAATTGATTTATTAATAAAATTTATAAAAATGATACTTATTTGGGAAAAAAGTCTCTTTTTTCCATTTCTAAAAGTAAAATTTCCAATTTTTTCACTCTTTGTGTAAAAAAATAAATTTAAAAACAGTTTGATTTCTTTTTGATTTATAGTGCTATAATTTTAAATAATTATGGAAAACGGAGAAATAGTAACAGGTAAAGTTAAAAAAATCTTTAAAAATTACTTTTGTGTTAATTTAAAAGATGGTTATCAAGGTATTGTTTTTATAAAGGAAATTAGTGATTATTACATTCAAAATTTAGAAGAAATGTTTATAATAGGGGATGAAATAAAACTAAAAATTTTAAGTATAAATCACCATACAAAAAAAGCAACGCTTTCTTTTAAACAAATAAGACCTAAATACTTAAAAAGTCCTTTTTCTTTTAAATTAACAGAAACAGAAAATGGTTTTAAAAATTTATTAAGATTTACAAAAAACGAGGTAGAAAAATGAAAAAAATAACTTTAAATTTAAAAAATGCAATAAAAGAAGAAGAAATTTTAAAATTTCAAGATCAAGTAACTAAAATTAATGATTCAATGAATGATTTTTCTGCAGTTGGTTCTGATTTTTTAGGTTGAAAAGATTTACCAGAAAATAGCAATTGAAAAGAAATAAATGAAATGAAAAAAGCTGCTAAAAAACTTCATACTGATAATATTGAAGTTTTAGTAGTTATAGGGATTGGGGGTTCATATTTAGGAGCTAAAGCCGCTATTGATGTTATTCAAGGTATGTATCCTGGAATTGAAAGAAAAATGGAAATCATTTTTGCAGGTACTTCCATTAGTTCAAATTCTTTATATCAATTATTAAAATATGTGGAAAACAAAAGATTTGCAATCAATGTTATTTCCAAATCAGGAACAACAACAGAACCTGCTATAGCTTTTAGATTCTTTAAATCTCTTTTAGAATCTAAAGTAGGTGTTGAACAAGCACAAGAATTAATTTTTGCAACTACCGATGCAAATAAAGGAACATTATTTGAAATGGCAAAAATTAAAAAATACCAAAAATTCATTATTTTAGATAATATTGGTGGAAGATTTAGTGTGCTTTCTCCTGTTGGTTTATTCCCTTTAATTTGTGCTGGAGTAGATATTGATGAAGTTCTTAAAGGTGCTGCAGAAGCTAATGAAATTTATAAAAATAGTTCGCTTGAAACAAATGATGCTTATAGATATGCTGTTGCAAGATTCCTTTTAGGTAAAAAATATAAAGCAGAAATGCTCGTTTCTTATGAACCTAATTTTGCTTTCTTTAATGAATGATGAAAACAATTATTTGGAGAAAGTGAAGGTAAAAATGAAAAAGGATTGCTACCAACATCTGCTATATTCTCAACCGATCTTCATTCATTAGGTCAATTTATTCAAGAAGGATCAAAAATTCTTTTTGAAACAATAATAACCTTAAAACATCCAGAACACGATTTAATAATTAATGAAGATGAAGAGAATTTAGATAAATTAAATTATTTAGTAGATAAAACAGTTCATTTTGTAAATAATGCAGCTTTTGAAGCCACAATGGATGCACACGTAAATGTAGGTAAAGTTCCTAACATTCACTTATTATTAGAAGATTCCAAAGAAAGAAGTTTTGGATGACTAGTAATGTTCTTTGAAAGAGCTTGTGCAATTTCAGCATACTTACTTGGAGTTAATCCATTTAATCAACCAGGTGTTGAAGTTTATAAATCAAATATGTTTAAAATTCTTGGTAAAAAATGAAAATAAAAATCATAAATCTTATACAGGTTTATGATTTTTTTATCAAAAAGTAACTTAACTTATTTAGTAAAAATTTGCTCTCAATTATTTATTTTGACTTCTAAATCACTAATAGAATTAAAGTCTTTCAAATCCATACTATTAATTGGAACCATAAAGGAAAATTGCAATATTTTGTATGAATTATTTAATTTTGTTTGTTTTAAAAATTTAAAATCAGTTTTCCTTTCTTTTGATTTTTCTAACCGAAAATTCATATGAAGTGTTTTGTTGTTATAATCAAAATAAATTGAATTAAACATAGGATAAATTCGTTTTAAAACATCATAATCTAGAGAATTATTTTTAACTATAGTTCCTAAAGATAAACTATCTTTTTTATCAGAAACATCAATATTTAATCCTGATTTTTTTATATTTTCTTGATTAAAATCAGAAGGAGCCTTAACATAAAAGTTTATAAGAACTGCTTCGCTTAAAATACTTGGTAATAAATTAATGTCATATCTAAAATTTTTATAATTCAATAATTTAACACTTAAAGCAAAATTATAATTTTCAAAATTAGAAATATTTAAGTTGTTTTCTATAGAAAATAAAGCATTTTCGCTATTTTTTGAAAATTCTAAAAATTCTTCTTTTTCTTTATTAGAATGATTTATATATTCATTATTAAAATAAATGTTGTGTTGTTTGTCGCTTAAAAACAAATTTTTGTTTTCAAAAGTATCTGAATTGGTTAAATCTATTCCAAAAATATTTTTTAGTTTTTCTATGTTCTTAAGGTTTTGATTATTAAAAGTATGAATATCAGGATTTCAATCATCAACTAAAGGTTCTGTTGTATAACGAAATTCTCCACCTTCAGAATCACTATGTATTTTCTTGTTTTCTTCTGTTTTAGAATTACAAGAAGTTATGGCAATAGATGAAAATACAAAAGCACTTAAATTGAGTAAAATTCATCTTTTTTTCACTTTCCCTCCTTATAATATAATTATACATAATTTGAATAAAATAGCATAATTAAAATAGAAAAAGTTCAAACTTTTTCAATTAAACTTTTTGTATTTTTCTATTTACTTTTATTAGTTGACTTTAATTCATCAATATTTACTTTAAATATTTCTCCTGTATAGACCAGATTTTTATCAGAAAATGAATCAAAGGAATTAATGTCCTGTATTCTTTCTGCTTTATATAAAGGAAATTGTGCATTTAATTCAAGACTTAGTTCGTATTCATTATTTTCTTTTTTATTTAAATAAAAATTAATGTTGTCAAAATTAGAATTATTTATAATGGTTACAAAAGGATAAGCAGTTAAACGATCGTTTCTTGAAATTAATGAATTTAAAGGTAAAAAGTCATATTTTCACTCATAAGTTTTAGAAGAATTACTATCTTTAATTTTTACTAGTAAATTATTAATTACGTAATTTTTGATTCTTTCAAATAAATTAGCATTTTTAATTAATGAATTAACATTGACTTTGGTTTTTGTATTATTTAGATTTTTAGATTCTTCTTCTAAAAGGGATTTAACTTTCAATTTAGATAAATATTCACTAAATTTTTCTTTATTTATACTGAAATTAAATAATTCATTATCAACATTGCCTTTTTCATTTATGTTATGTTTTCTTAATCCTGAAAAACTAAATATTTTTAAATACCTTGGAACACTTGCATTAACTTCTTCTTCATCTCTATTGTAAATTCCAACTTCTATATCTAATGTTCCTGCTAAATCATCTGCTTTAACACCTAAAACTTCATAATGAAATTTTGGATTATTATTATTTTCTATTTTTCTTTCTAAAAATTTTGTTATTAATGAAGGATTTAGTTTAATTTTAGGATTTCTAAATAAGTCTTTTGCATTTGTGCCAGAAACTAAAAATTCATAATTTAGTATCGTTTCATTTTCACTTTTCGGTTGATTTTCTATATCTTGAAAACTCTCTCTATTTTCGTTATAAAGTAATAAACTTGCTATTAATGAAGGATAAAGTTCTTTTATTTCTGCTGACAATTCTTTTGCTCTTAAAAAGTTTTCTTTTTCAGCATCTTTTTCTGTATTTTTGTTTTGAAAATAACTAAAACCTTTTAAAGAAACGAAAATATCTTTTTTGTTGTTTTTTTCTGTATAAAAGGAAATTTTAACATTATCTATTATTCCTACATTATTTTTTACATCACTGATTTCTTTAGAAAAAGTAGCTATAATTTTAGAAAATTTATGTCTAATATCATAAGGTAAACTTATGCTAGAACTTAAACTTTCTGCATCATTATTTTTAAATCTTTCATAAAATGAAGATGCATCATAGGTTTTATAAAAATCAATTACATTTAACGAATTACCAAGTTCATCAACTGATTTCATTATTTCTTGCTCATTTTCATCTAAAATTTTGCTATTTTTTGTTCTAAAAATTGTATTTATTTCTTCTTTTATAGGGGAAATTGATATAGAAATATCAGAATTAGGTTTATTTGCATCTATTGAAATTAATTTATAATTTGTATTTTCTTCAAGATTTTCAATTTTAAACTCTCTTTTGTTTTCAATTGCTTTTGGAGTTACGTAATATTCCTTTGTTTCGGAATTATCTAAATTTTTAAGAACAAAAGAAAAAGTTATATCTTTTTCAATATTTAAATTAAAACCTACTTCAATTTCAACAGAAGTTTCCTTAACATTTTTAAACTTTAAATCATTAACATCATATGAAATTACTTTAATTGGAGGAAATGGTGAAATATCAGATTCATTTTGCTCTTTTTTACAAGAAACAGCAACAATAGATGTTGTAACTATTGATGTTACTAAAACTAAATTTATTAATTTATTTTTCTTTTTTATCATATTTTAAATATAACACTTTTTATTTTAAATTTATAAAATTTTGCAAATTTCTTTTAAAATAAAAAGAATTAGATAATCTTTTATATAAAATTCATTATTATCTTACTTTTTCAATAAAAAAAAGTATAATTTAAAAAAGAAATTACAAGATGTTTTTATTAAATTAATAATTAATAATGAAAAGAAAGGAAAAAATGGCAAAAATTAGCATTTTTGGTTTAGGGGGATTAGATGAAAATGGAAAAAACTCCTATGTTATTGAAGTAAATAATTCTATTTTTCTAGTTAATGCAGGAGCAAAGGTTCCTATAAGTTCAACTAATGGTGTAGATACTTTAATCCCTGATTTTACCTATTTAGAACAAAACAAAGACAAAATTAAAGGAATATTCATTACAGATGGGAAAAACGAATCTTTTTCAGCAATTCCTTGATTATTGATGAAAATAAAAGGTTTAAAAATATTTTGTTCGCCTTTTACTAAATTTTTAATTTTAGACAGGATTTCAAAGTATAAAATAGGACACACAGATTTTGAAGTTATTTCAATAACAAATGAAAAAATTGACTGTAATGATGCAATAGTTAAATCTATTCCACTTGCTGGATCAATGCCTGGAGTTTATGGATACAACTTCGAAACAGAAGATGGTTCTATTGTTGTGATGCTTAATTTTGTTGTTGGATCTTTAAATATATATGGAACTACAAATTTAGATTATATTAAATCATCAATTGAATCTCCAAAAGGAATTCACACTTTATTAATTGATTCTGGAAGAGCTAATTATAAAGGAAAAGCCATTGATAAAATAGATGTGACTCCATCTATTGAAAATATTTTTTTCAAAACTGATCAAAATTCTAGAATCGTTATTGGTTCATTTGATGAAGAAATGGCCCTTTTACAAGAAATTTTAGATTTAGCTAAAAAATATGATAGACCTGTTGCTGTTTATGGTAGAACATACGGACAACTGGTAGATCTTATTAAAAAAATAAAATATGAAGGTCAATTTTTAAAATTACCCAAATTCATCGATTATAAAGAAGTTAACAATCACAAAAATGCTGTTGTATTAATCACTTCTACAAGTGAAAGACTGTATCAAAGATTCTTAAGAATTACAGAAAATAACGATGTATTTTTTAAATTATTAAGCACCGATACAGTAATTATGATTGCACCACCATTAAATGGTTTAGAAGTTCTTTATGCTATGACTTTAGATGAAATTGCAAGAATTACCCCTAAAGTTGTAGATATTACAGAAAATGAATATTATAGAATAAGACCTGCAAGAGAAGACATTTTCCAAACTGTTTCCAGTTTGAAACCTAAATACTTTATCCCTTTACAAGGACTTTATAGATATCTTGTGGTTGCATCTGAAATAGCAGCACTTGCCGGAGTTAATAAAAGTAATTCTATAATTTTACAAAATGGAAAAATAGCAACTTTTATTGATGGAAACTTATTTTCACAAAAAGGAACCCTAAAACAAGTTGGTGAAGTAATTATAGATGGTTTTGGAATTGGAGATATTTCTTCTGAAGTAATAAAAGAAAGAGAAACTCTTGCCCGTGATGGAATCATAACAATAACCAGTTTAGTGGAATATAAAACCAAAAAACTTCAAGGTGATTTACAAATAAATTCTTCTGGAATTATTTCTAAAGAAAACAAAAATATAATTCATGAAATAATAACTTCTGCTTTTTATCAATCTTTTTTAGATGCAGAAAAAATAGTTTTAAAAGATTTACAAGAAAAAATTAAAAAAATAATTAAAAAGAAAATTTTCAAAATTTTTGATAAGGAACCAATCATTGTTGTGGTGTTTTATGAAATTTAAAAACAGAAATGTTGAAAAAATTTTAGAAAATAAATTTCTTTGATTTATTATCATAATTATTCACTTAGCACTAATTGTTTTTGCATTTTTAAATATCAAAGGTTTAACTACTATTTATTCTTACACTATTGGTCTTTTATTTGGAAATTTAGCATATTCTTACTTTTTAATAGTTTTTATTTTGTGCATAATAAAACTAAGTACGCCTAAAATTATATTTATTAAAAATTTCAAAATAGACTTGTTTTTAATTAGTTTATTTTTAATTTTTGTAAATATGTTTGTTTCTTTTATAGTGCTTGAAGTTGTGCAATATGAAGGCAATTTCTATTTTAGTGTGGGTGCTAATGTTTGAAATCACAATTTTCAAGAGTGATGAAATACTTTAGCTCCTGAAAAAGTAAATTCATCTTTACCAAATTTAAATCACTTGGGATTTATCAATATTTTTCTTTATTCTGTACTAAAATCCACCACTTCAGTAATAGGGGTTATTCTTGTTCCTCTTGTAGCATTTATAACTTACTTATTGGTAAAAATATTGATTTTTATGAAAAAAATGCCCAAAATTAAGAAAAATGAAAAAAATGAAGAAAAAATAGTAAAATTTAAAAAGAAAAAAATAAATCAAGAATCAACGGAGGATAAAGAAGGAATTTCAAAAGATGAAGTTAGTGTTAAGCAACATCAAGAAACTTATGACAATCAGAAAGTAATTGATGAAAATAAAGATAACCCATCTAAAAATAATTTAGACTTAAATGAGACTTTACCTTTTGAAAATCCTTTTGATTAATATATGGAAATAAAAAAAATGAGTTGAGAAGAAGCTCAAAAACACATTGAAAACGGAGTTGTTTATTTAGAATTTACAACAACTTGATGTGGAGACTGTAAAATGATGGCACCAGTGGTGCAAAAAGTTGCAGATCACTTTGATGAAAACTCAGGTTTAAAAATGATTAATGTTGATGCTGAAGAAGCACAATTATTTAGAAAAGAAGGAACTCGTTTTGAAGTTTTAAGAGTTCCTACTCACCTTGTTTTAAAAGATGGAAAAATTTTAAACAAAGGATTTGAATATTTTCCAAAAGAAGTCTTAATTGAGTGAATTGAAAACGCTCTAAAATAAGTACCTGAAGGTACTTTTTTTATTTATATTTTAGAATTTTTTTTATAAACATTTATAATTATAATTATGAAATTTTTTGAAAAACTAAAAACAAGATTATTCGGTTCAAAAGAAGATAAAGAAAAACTTAAAGAACTTGAATTAGAAAAGAAAAAAGAAAAATTAGAAAAGAAAATTGAAAAAGATTTAGAAAAGAAAATAATTAAAGAAGACAAAGTAGAAAGATACGTTGCTGGTTTAAAAAAATCCAATGTTTCTTTAACTGAAAAAATTATAAATTTACAAAATTCTTATAAAAAAATTGATGAAGAAATGTTTGAAGAATTAGAAGAAATTCTTATTATGTCTGACATTTCTTATTCGCTTGTTGAAGTGATTATTTATGAAATAAAAAAAGAAGTAAAAAGAGAAAATCTTAGTGATCCTAAATTAATAGGTGAAATTATTGCTGACAAAATTTACACAATTTATGCCAATAATTCAATAATTAACACTCAACTAAACATCGAAGAAAACCGTTTAAATATTATTTTAATGGTTGGTGTTAACGGTTCAGGAAAAACAACATCTATTTCCAAAATAGCAAAAAAATATTGTGACCAAAATAAAAAAGTTTTAGTTGCTGCTGGTGACACTTTTAGAGCTGCTGCCGTAGAACAATTATCTATTTGAGCACAAAGAGCAGGAGCGGATATTATTATGCCTAATCCAAATGAACACGATCCTGCTTCAATAGTTTATAGGTCTTTAGATAAAGCGATTGCTGAAAACTATGATTTATTAATAATAGATACAGCCGGAAGATTACAAAATAAAGTTAATTTAATGAATGAACTTGCTAAAATTAATAACATTATTCAAAAAAGAATACCGGAAGCACCTCATGAATCTTTATTAGTTATTGATGCAACTACAGGTCAAAACGGAATTTCTCAAGCTATGCACTTTAAAGAAGTAACCCCTATTTCTGGTATTGTTTTAACTAAAATGGACGGTACAAGTAAAGGTGGAATAATTCTTTCCATAAAGGAAAAACTTGATTTAGATGTTAAATTAATAGGTCTTGGTGAAAAAATGGAAGATTTAGAAGAGTTTGATTTAGATGCATTTATTTATGCTTTAACTAAAGACTTTATGAATAAGGAAAGCAATGAGTAATATCGAAGATAGAGATTTATTAATTAAATTATTCGATAAATATTCTTCATTATTAACACAAAATCAAAAACAAATTTTCCAGCTTTTTTATTTTGAAGATCTTTCATTGGCAGAAATTGCAGAAATTTGTGCCACAACAAGAAGTGCAGTTTTTGATTCATTGAAAAAAACAAAAACTAAATTAACTAAATTTTATAAAGAAATAGAGAAAGGAGAAATAGATGTTTAAACCTAATGTAAAAATAATAAAACATATAGAAAATAAGATAAAAAGTTTGAAAAAAATATCAAAAATATATTTTTGAGCAAACATTGCTTTTTCAGCATTAATTATTATCTTAAATATTTACTCTATAATTAGCGCTATTATCTATTTAGACTATGCTGCCACTGAGTTAGTTAAAGATAATTCAGAGATAGGAAGACACATAACTTCAAAAAGTGAATGAATTGAAATTTTAAAAACTCTTTCATATACTGCGATTTTTGTTGTATTTCTTATCACCATCTTTTTCCTAAGTTTATTTTTAGCTATATTTAAAACTTCTTTTCACTACAATCAATATAAAAAAGTCCAAAGACAGTTAACTTATTTACTCATAAAATATGAATCACAAGATGAAGAATATACCATTGAACAATTTAAGAAAGAATTAGAGTTAGTTGAACCTATACTAATTAACAGAAACAAAAAAAGTCTAAAAAAAGAATTAAAATCAACTCTATTGAAGAAGGTAAACTAATATGGAAATTGAAAAAAAATACAAGAAAATATATAATATTCTTTTTTCCAAAGTTTTTGTATTAAGATTTCTTTTCTTTACATTAACTTTTGTGACTTTTATTTTGGTCTTTTTAAGTTCTATGCTTACTGCTTATTTTTTAGCCGGAGTAGGAGAAAGATTTAGACCAGTATTACCTGAACAATTTACAAACAGCGAATTTAGAAATAACTATGCCATTATAATTGCTTGATTATCTGCTTCAGGTAGTTTCATAACATCTATTATTTCTTTCTTTGCAATGCAAGCAAAATATAAAAAAAATAAAAAAGCTCTTACTACTATCAAACTAGAAAAAGCTCTTTATGATGCTAATCTTGGTCTGTACAAAAAAAACAAGCATAAAGGAGAAATCCTTTTAAAAAGATTATTTTTAATATTAAAATGAAACTATTTAGATAGAGAAAGTGATGTATCTTCAGAAACTATTCTCGCAAGTCAAACACATAAAAAATATGTATTAAAAAACCTAGAAAATATGGAAGAAAAGGAATTATTACAACTTGTAAATAAAACAAGAAACAAATATAAAAGAAAATTTATAATTTCATACTATTTATTTTTATTACTTAATATTTTAGTAATAGTTATGACTTCCTTAATGATTGTATTCAACTTATACTCATTAAGATTTAATCAATTTCCTGACATAAAAGGAACAGAAAAATCAATTTATTACTTACTAGAAATAACTTTAGCTTCTGCTTTAACAACCTTACTTACTTCTATTTCTTCCTTTTTTGCCTTTGGAGAAAAAAGAGAAAAAATTAATAGTGATATTAAAGAGTTAGAAAAAAAATTAGAAGAATTTAAAACAGTTCCAATTGAAAATCTAAATGAATGAATTGAATCTATATCAAATTATGGAGAATTATTATAAAATTTAATATAATTAAAATATGTGATTACCAATAATTCAAATTATAATTTTCTTTTTATGAAATATAGCATCTGCTGCTATTTTATATAACAGAATTAAAAAACCTTATAAAACATTTAGAAAAACTCATGTATGAGGAAAAATAGAAAAATTCAATTTACTAACTTATAACACTTATGTTTTTGCTTCATTAGGTGGTTTAGTTAATGTAATTTATCAATTATTTAATAACCATTTTTCTTTATCTGTTGCAGTTTTCTTAACATTATTTTCTACTTTAATTTATATTCTTTCTGTTTCTTTTTATAGTTTAGAAATTTATGTTTATTTTAAAGTAAAACAAAATCCTTTATGATTATATAAAGAAAAATAAAGAAAAGAGTTTTTAAAAATTCTTTTCTTTTTTTCAGTTCTTTTATAAAAACGCTTTTTGTATTATAATTATTTAGTAATTTTATTACATAACAAATAGGAGTGATATGAAAAATAAAGAAAATACTCAAGTTGAACTTACAATTAAAGAAACAAAAATTAAAAAAGTTATTGGTTATGCTTCTAGAGAAAATTTCTTTATGTTTTGATTGCCTTTTATATTATTTGCATTGTTTTCAATTTTTCACGGAATAATTTATGCTATTCTTCCTTTAGAAAGACAAAATTCATATAAAATAGCATATTCAATTATTTCAGCAATAACAATTTTAATATCTATAATTTTATTGATATTTTTTATAATTAATTTTGTTAATAATAGAAAAGCTTTAAAACAATTAGGAAAAAAAGCAGGAGATGAAGAAATTCAACTTTCATTATCTAAAAACAAATCAGTAAGAATTTCTACATTAAGTAAATATTATGCTGCATTAGATGCAATTGAGCAACTTGATAAACACGAAAGATATTTAAAATGAGCTAAGAAAAATTCAAGCTTCTTCGATTTTCTTTTTGTGTTCTAAATAAAACAAATAAAATAAAATAAAAATAAAGGAATTTCCTTTATTTTTTTCTTTTTAAAATTATTCTTTTTACTATCAATAAGGTAATTATAGGAAGAATTAAAATGATAGCAATAGATAAGAAAAATAATTTTAAATATCCTTTATTCATTTTAATCTTCATTTGATCAATTTCTGTATCTTTAACTATTTGATAACCAAAATAATCTTGTATATCATTTGTTCTTTTTTTTCTTGCTATAGTCAATATTGCTCAAATAACAATATTTCCTAAAATAATTAAAGAAAGAATTATTGAAAGCAATTGTGGATTGGGACTTAAAGCACTAATTCAAGCTTTAAAATTTAAAAATATATCGTGATAATTTTTATCTTTAAAATATCATATAAATAAAGTAAAAATACCCATATAAAATATAGAAAAGACTAAGAATCAGTTGTGATGAATTTGTTGTTTTATTAACTTTTTATACAACTGAGCTATAAATGTTGGAATAGCTTGTGTATTTTTTTCTAATTCTATTCTATAAAACTTTAAAGCCTTTTTAATAGAAGAAAATTCAATTAACTTCATTATAAATTTAAAAAAAGAATATGATAATAAACCAACAGGAATAATAAATCAACTTCAACTATAATCTCTATCAACAATTTTCATTGCTTTAAAACTATTTGTTGCAATAAGCGTTATTAAAATAGAAATTATTAATATCATTATTGAATAAAACAAAAGCATAGATAGTATGATTTTATTTTCAAGAGCAAAAATTTTATAAGCACCTGTGGGAATTACATTTTCAGGATCTTTATAACTACTTTTATATTTTGGTTGTTTTTTGTCTGTTTCTGCAACTTTAAAATGAGTAAATCTAACAGTTTCCGTGTTATTTAGTGGTGTTATTTTCATTATTTTTTACCACCATTGTTGTCAGTTTTTAAAATTGCTAAGAATGCTTCTTGTGGCACTTCTACAGAACCTATTGCTTTCATACGTTTTTTTCCTTCTTTTTGTTTTTTAAGGAGTTTTTGTCTTCTGGTTGGATCTCCACCATATAATTTTGCTGTAACATCTTTTCTATAAGCTTTTATTGTTTCTCTTGCTATTACCTTTGAACCAATTACCGCTTGAACAGGAACTTCAAATGATTGACGTGGAATAACTTCTTTTAACTTTTCAGTTAGTTCCCTTCCTTTATTATAAGCAAAATCTTTGTGTACAATCATTGAAAGAGCGTCGACTTTATCTCCATTTAAAAGGATGTCTAGTTTAACTAAATTAGATTCTCTATATCCTATTAATTCATATTCAAAAGAAGCATATCCTTTAGAAATAGATTTTAATTTATCAAAAAAATCAAAAATTATTTCTACTAAAGGTAATTCATAAATAACCCTTCTTCTGTTAGCATCTATAAATTCAATGTCAACATAAGTTCCTCTTTTATTTTGTGATAATTCCATAATAGAACCTACATAATTTTCAGGAACTATAATTGATGCTTTAATATAAGGTTCTTCAATTTTTGAAATAAATGTTGGATCAGGTAAATTAGAAGGATTAGCAATAATTTCCATTGAACCATCAGTTTTATATACATGAAATTCTACAGAAGGAGCAGTAGCTATTAAATCAATATTGAATTCTCTTTCTAATCTTTCTTGTAGTATTTCCATATGAAGCATTCCAAGAAATCCAATTCTATAACCAAAACCAAGAGCTTTTGAGGATTCTGGTTCAAAAGTTATTGAAGAATCTGATAAAGAAATTTTTTCTAAAGACTCTTTTAATAAATCATAATCCTTTCCATCTATTGGATAAAATCCTGTATAAACAACAGGTTTTAGTTTTTTATAACCTGGTAAAGCACTATCTGCTGGATTATCAACTAAAGTAATGGTATCTCCTACAGAAATATCCTTAGCATCTCTAATAGAAGCAGCAATTCAACCAACTTCACCAGAAACTAATTCTTCTTTTTTTAATTCAGCAGGAGTTCTAACCCCTAATTCAACCACGTGAAATTTTTTTCCTGAAGAAAATAAAAAGAAATTATCTCCAACTTTAATTTTTCCTTCTACAATTCTTACTAAAAGAACAACTCCTTTATATGGATCAAAATAAGAATCAAAAATTAAAGCTTTTAAAGGTTTATTATCATCTGCTTCTTTAGGTGCGGGAATTTTACTAATTATTGCTTCTAAAACTTGATCAATATTTTGACCAGTTTTTGCAGAAATAAGCACACTTTCATCAGCGGGGATTCCAATAACATTTTCAATTTCTTTTTTAACCCTTTCTGGATCGGCAGAAGGTAAATCAACCTTATTGATTATTGGAATGATTTCTAAGTTATTATCAATTGCCAAATATACATTAGCTAATGTTTGAGCCTCTATTCCTTGTGTAGCATCAACAAGAAGTAAAGCTCCTTCTGTTGCTGCTAACGATCTAGAAACTTCATAAGTAAAATCAACATGACCAGGAGTATCAATCAAATGAAAAGTAAAATCCTTGTACTTTAGTTGTACAGCGTTTAATTTTATTGTAATTCCTCTTTCTTTTTCCAAGTCCATTGAATCTAAATGTTGAGTTTTTAATTCCCTTTTAGCAACAGCACCAGTTAATTCTAGTATTCTATCAGCTAATGTTGATTTTCCATGATCAATGTGTGCAATTATACAAAAATTTCTTATATTCTCTTTCTTCATATTTATAAATTTTACAATATTTTTATAAAACAAATATTAAAAAAGAACCTTTTCTTAAGGTTCTAAAAATTAGTTTGTTGTAGTAGTGCTTGGATTGTTAGTTGAAGTTTATGCTTCTTTGTTAGAATTGTCTTTATTTTTATCATCTTGAATTCTTTGAGTTGTAGGAACAGATGGATTTACAGAATTATCTCTTTGCACTTTTTGAACAATTAGTCAAACAGAAGCACCTAAAAATACAGCAGATGCAAATCCTAAGAAAATTCCTCAAAGTCATCTGTTATTTCTTCCTTGTCTTGTTTTAGCTTTTCTACTTTCTTTTGATTTTTTTTGAGATTTTTCTTGTTTTACTTCTTTTTCTTCTAACGTCATTTCTTTTTTCATATTACCTCATTAATTTAAATATATAAAATTATAACATTTTTATTATTTATTTTTATTTTTTTCTGTTTTTTGTAGATAAAATTATTCACTACAAAATAAAAAATCTCAAAATTTTGCCTTTTTTTTATTCAAAACATAAAAAAATAAAAAATTTTTAAGTGCGTTTATATAATATAATCGAAATAAATTTAAATTTATTCATAAAAACAAGGAGGAAAAATGTCAAGATATTTTACTATCAATGTTTCATGTGCATCATGTAAATCAAATATTGATAAACAGTTTCAACAATATCCTGAAATTAAATATTCACTTAATTTAATGGATAAAATGTTAAAAGTAGATGCAGATGATGAACTTTATCCAGATGAATTAATTATAAAATTAGCAAAACAGGCTGGATATGATGCTGAACCATATTAAAAAATTTTGATCAAAATTTTTAAGATGAATTTGAACTCCATTTAATAATATGGTGATTCAAATTATCATTTTTATACCTTTTTTCTTAGTTATTTTAACTAATATAATTGGTGCAATTAACAATAAACACGAAATTATTTATAATAATCAACAAAATTGAGTTTTTATAGTATTAGGAATGCTTGCATCCTTTATAGTTTTTGTAGTTTCTGTTGAATACTTCAAAAACTATGCAAGACTATTTAAAGGTGTAATGAATATGAACCTTTTAATTGCAATCGGGGTTCATATATCTTATTTTTACTCATTAATAATGACTTTATATACTTTATTTTCTAAAGATGGAGGATACTACAAAATAGAAATGTATTTTTGAGAGGTTCCTTCTGCTTTACTTCTTTTTGTGTCCAT
Organism: Mycoplasma sp. Z386; assembly: GCF_054343375.1. Lineage (NCBI taxonomy): Bacteria > Bacillati > Mycoplasmatota > Mollicutes > Mycoplasmatales > Mycoplasmataceae > Mycoplasma > Mycoplasma sp. Z386. The sequence goes on along the minus strand of NZ_JBTGVC010000010.1, from coordinate 5,698 downwards.
TGGACACTATTTAGAAAATAAATTAATGAGAAAATCAAGTATAGGAATTAAAGAATTATTAAAATTACAAAATCGCTATTCAATGCTTGTTTTAGAAGATGGAACAACTAAAAAAGTATCAACAAGTACTTTAAAAGTAGGTGATGTCATCATTTTACCAAAAGGGCAAAACGTGCCTATTGATGGAATAATTTTAGAAAATACTTCTGAGTTAGATATGGCAGCAATTAATGGTGAACCTTTACCAAAAACCGTGCAACCAGGGGATTTTGTGGTTTCTGGTGCTATCAATTTAACTGCTTCACTAAAAATTCAAGTACAAAAAACAGCAAGAGAATCTACTCTTGCTAAAATCATTGATAAACTTGAAAATATAGTTGATTCAACTTCGAAAATACAGAGATTAGCTGATGTAATAGTTAAATATTTTATTCCTGTTATTTTATCAATTGCTCTTATAAGTTTTCTTGCTTGAACAATTTCTTTATATCTAATTGATTCTAAGTATTGACCTTCTTATTTAGAAAAAGATCTACAACCAATTTATTATGGAATAAAAATTGGCGTAACTGTTGTTGTTATAGCTTGTCCTTGTGCTTTTGGAATTGCGGCTCCTGCTGCTATTTATTCTGCAAGCGGACTTGCAACAAAAAATAAAATTCTCTTTTCTTCTGCTGATGTTTATGAAAAACTTAAAAAAGCAAAATACCTAATTTTTGACAAAACAGGAACATTAACAAAAGGAAAACCTGAAATTGTTAAAGTTTTTGGAGATAGCAATTTTGAAACAATTGTTCAAAGTTTAGCTAGCAAATCTCACCACCCTTTATCTCAAGTTATAACTAATTATAAAAAATTTAATCCCGTTTCTATTTCTAATGAAAAAGAGATTCCGGGATATGGAATCATAGGTGAATTTGAACAAAGTCAATACGAACTTGGATCTTATAAAAAAATGTTAGAAAAAGGTTTTATTGACAAAGTAAAAATCAATTCTTTTGAAGCATATAGTTATGTTGCTCTTTCAAAGGACAATAAAATAGTTTTTGTTTATGCTCTTGGTGATCAAATCAAGCAAGATGCTAAAAAAATAATAGAAAAATTTCATAAACTCGGATTAGAAGTAGTTATTGCTTCTGGAGATAATAAAGAAGTTGTAAAACAAATTGCATCTGAGTTGAATATAAAGGAATTTTACGGACAATTGCAACCAGAAGATAAACTCAAATTAATAAGTGAATACAAAGAAAAAGGTGAAACTATCTTTGTTGGAGATGGCCTAAATGATATTTTAGCTATTAAACAAGCAGATTTAGGAATTGCTTTTGCAAGTGGGTCTGATTTGGTAAATAGTACAGCCGATATTTCATTAATGACTAATGAATTATATGCTGTTTATCAAGCAATTTATTTAGCTAAAAAAACATTAATGGTTATCAAAATGAATTTTATTTGAGCTTTCTTATTTAATTCACTTGCAATTCCTTTAGCTATTAGTGGATTAATTTTTCCTTGAATAGCTGCTCTTATAATGATTCTTTCCAATATTTTACTTTTAGTAAATACACTATACTTTAAAAGACATACATCTAAAAAACTCAAAACTATTGTTGAATAATTTATATTTGGATAAAAATTGTAAATAAACAATAATTTAAAAACAAAAAAATGAATTTTTTCTATTTTTTTTATATAATTTAAAAATAATAGAATATCGATGACGAAGACACGTTCAAAGAGTTAAAGCACTAGAGAATTGACGGTTGGTGCAAGTCAATCTGGATCCTTTGAATATCACTTCCGAGACCTAACAAGGCGTTTGGTTCACGAAACGAACAAAAAAGAGAATCTGATTCAAGGTGGTACGTTAGTCCTTGAATGCAGATTTTTATTTTATTTAAAAAGGAGTAGTTATGGAAAAACAATATAAAGATACTTTAAATATGCCTCAAACAGATTTTGAAATGAAGGCAAATTTAGTTGAAAAAGAAGAAAAATACAGACAATTCTGACTTGAAAAAGAAATTTATCAACAAGTTTTAAAGAAAAATAAAGGTAAACCACAATATGTTTTACACGATGGTCCACCTTATGCAAATGGAAACATCCATTTAGGACATGCTCTAAATAAAATTATTAAAGATATTATAATTAGATACAAAAGTATGAGTGGTTTTTACTCACCTTTTGTAAATGGTTGAGATACTCATGGTCTACCTATTGAATTAAAAATGCTGCAAAATTTGAATAAAAATCAAAAAGATTTTTCAATTTTAGAACTTAGAAAAGAATCGAAAAAATATGCTTTAGAACAAATTGAAAATCAAAAAAATCAAATGCAAAAATTACAAATGCTTAGTGATTTTAAAGAAATTTATATAACATTAAAACCTGAATTTGAAGCAAAACAATTAGAATTACTTAAAAAAATGGCTTTAGATGGTTTATTAAGAAAAGGATTAAAACCAGTATATTGATCCCCTTCAAGTCAAACAGCTTTAGCTGAAGCTGAAGTAGAATATGCAGAACACAGATCACCTTCAATTTATGTTAGTTATCTTGTTACAAAGGGAAATTCCTTTATAAAAGAAAATGATAATCTAGTTATTTGAACAACAACTCCTTGAACTTTAATTGCAAACTCAGGTGTTGCTATTGGTCAAGATTTTGATTATTCAAGAGTTCAAGTACAAGAAAAAATTTATATAATAGCAACTGAATTGGTTGAAAAGCTTGCAGCGGAGTTTAAATGAGAATCATACAAAATTCTTGAAACTGCAAAAGGGAAAGAATTATATGGAACAGAATACAGAAGACCTATAAAAAGAGATTTAAGTGGTAAAGTAGTGTTTGGACACCACGTGGAAATCACAGCAGGTACTGGTCTTGTTCATATGGCTCCTTTATTTGGTGAAGATGACTTTTTAATTGGTAAAAAAGAAAATCTAGATATGATAATGCACGTTGCTGACGATGGAATTCTAAACAAAGAAGCAGGACAATATCAAGGAATGTTCTATGAAGATGCTAATAAAGAAATAGGAATGTTTTTAGAATCCAAAGGAGAATTATTAAAATTACATTTTATAAAACACTCCTATCCTCATGATTGAAGAACTAAAAAACCTATTATTTTTAGAGGGACACCACAATGATTTGTTTCTATTGATAAATTTAAAAATAAAATTTTAGAAGCTATTGATGAAGTTAAATTTTTCAATGAATGAGGAAAAAAACGTTTATCAAAAATGATTGAAAATCGTGCTGAATGAACAATTTCAAGACAAAGAACTTGAGGGGTTCCAATTACAATTTTCTATGATAAAAACGGAGATCCTGTAATTAATGAAGAAGTTTTTGACTATGTAATTAATCTAGTTAAACAAAATGGAAGTGATGTTTGATACGAAAGAGAAGTTAATGATCTTTTACCTGAAAAATATAGAAATTTAGGTTGAACAAAAGAGAAAGATATTATGGATGTTTGATTTGATTCAGGTTCTACTTCCATCGGAGTAGAAATAGAAGGAACAACAAAACCTTTTGATTTATACTTTGAAGGTTCAGATCAATATCGTGGTTGATTTAACTCTTCTTTAATTAACTCAGTAGTTTATAGAGGGACTGCTCCATATAAAGAATTACTTTCACACGGATTTATTGTTGATGAAAAAGGTCAAAAAATGTCTAAATCTCTTGGTAATGGAGTTGAACCAATTGACTTAATTAACAAGCACGGAGCTGATGTTTTAAGACTTTGAGTTTCTAATAGTGAATATTCTGATGATATTTCTTATTCAACTAAAATTTTTGAACAAAACATCGAAATATACAGAAAAATAAGAAATACAATTAGATTTTTACTTGGAAATATTAATGATTTTGATTATGCGAAAATAGACAACATTCAGCTTGAAGGAATTCATAAATTTATTGCTAATAAAATTAATAAGTTAAATAATGAAATTATCAAACACTATAGCGACTTTAGATTTTTATTAGTTGTAAAAGAAATAAATAATTTCATTATTGATTTTTCTGGATTTTATCTTTCTATAACTAAAGATAGTTTATATGCAGACAAAAAAGATTCCCCAGAAAGATTAATGGTTCAAAAAAATCTTTACAATTTAACTCAATTGCTTTTAATTTCTTTAGCTCCTATTTTACCAACAACAACTGAAGAAGCATATTCTTTCTTTAAAAAAGAAAATAAACAAATTTCAATTCATTTAGAAGACTTTTTAAAAGAGAAAAAAGTTGATGAGCAAATGGAACAAAAGTGAAAAGAGTTTTTTACACTTAAAGATGAAATATATAAATTAATTGAAGAACAAATTAAAAGTGGAACTATCAAAAGACAAAATGAATCTAAAGTTTATATAAAAACAGATAGTGAATTTATTAAAAAACTTAACTTAGTTAAACTATTAATGGTTGGAACAGTTGAATTTGCAAACGAAACTAAAGTTACATCTTTTGATTCGTTAAAATGTCAAAGATGTTGAAATCACTTTGAAATGGTTCATATTAAAGATGACATATGTTTAAGATGTTTTGAGGTTTTAAAAGATGGACAAAATTAACATTTTTTTCAAGAATTGAAAAACAAAAATTTTGAGTTTCAACAAAAAAAGATTAATAATTAATGTACTTATTACATTTGGTGTTTTACTAGTTTTAACTCTAATTGATCAACTAACTAAAAATCTTATTTTTGAACATCAATATTTTCAAGAAAGAGCTGAATGAATTGATGGAAAAACCCTTTATAATTATGGTTTTATTGGTTTTAGACCTTTATTGCATAGAGGTGTAACTTCAGGTTTAAATAAATATTTAGGTTTTACGTTAATCCATATTTTTAGTTTATTAATTGTCATTGTTGTTCCTTATTTTATGGTTTTTTCTAAAAAATATTACACATTAGTATTTTTAGGATTTTTATGAGCAGGAACTTTTGGAAATATGCTTGACCGTTTTATAAATCAAAATGGAGTTAAAGATATTTTATTCTTACCATGACACGATAATGGAACATTTAACTTTGCTGATACCTTTATTGTAATCGGTTCTATTGGTTCAACTATAATCTTACTTTATACAAGTTTAATTGAACCTTACTTTAACAAGAAAAAAAATCTTAATCATAAAAACGATTTTACAAACAATAGTAATAATAATGGAGAAAACCACACTTTAGATTCAAACAAATCAGAAGAAAAAAACCCAGAAAACTAATCTGGATTTTTATTATATTAAAATCTCAATTTGTCCATTCTAATATCAATATATCACCCCAAGTTTCCTAGTTAATAGCAAAAAAGACAAAATTAACTATTTTTTTGATTCATTTTATTTTTTTTTGTTTTTTTCTTTACACCATTTTTGATAAAACTCTTTTTATATCAGATTAATATTTAAAATTTTCATTATTTTCATCAATTTTATAATTTAAAGTTTCTACTTTAATTATTTCACCTTTAAATTCAGTTACAACACTTGTTTGAGAATTAAATGCTGCAATAAATTTATTATTTGTAATTTTATCTACAATTCCATTATCTTTGTAAAATTTATTAATTAAGAAAATAAAGTATTTTAAGACAATAAGCGCTAAAAAATTAAGTATGAAATGCCCAAGAATATGAGAACCTTTTTAGGAAGTGTAATAAATTTTGTGTAAAAATTCCTCAAT
>NZ_JBTGVC010000009.1:0-36425 GCF_054343375.1 Mycoplasma sp. Z386 | reverse complement strand
CATTATTTTAATAACTTTAAATCTCATTTAAAGTTTGAATGAAAATAATTATTTTGTATTTATAGAAAGTATATCATTTACAGTATTTACATCCATAAGTTCTAAGTTGTCTGACTTATCAATTGAGTAAAAATCAACTTTAATTAAATTAGATTCTCTTGGTTGAGAATAAAGCTGAAATTCATTATAAAAAGGAAGAATATAGACCTTTTTATCTTTTTCATTTATATAAACTTGACTTACAGAAAATTGAGTTTTAGGAATATAAATATTTGCAATTAAATCTTTATCATTAAAATATGTTCAATATTCTCTTCTGTATTGCTCAAAATTATTTCTAACATATTCTGAAATAAAAGGATCTAATCAATGAGAATAACTTCTATAGTTTTCTTGAGTTATTTTTATTGATAAATGGTCTGAATCTTGTTGTTTTTGAGAATCGAATAAATCTTCTAAAAGAGATTTTTTAGCAGATGAATCTTCTAATGTTAATTTATCAAAATAAAAATCATTCTTTAAATCTTTTGTATTTATAAATTCTTTATATTTAGATTTAACATCATCATTGTTAAGTAAATCTTCTCTTACAACTTTTTGATTAAATAATTCTGTTGTTTCATCACTATCGTTAGGTTGAAATTTCTTGAAATCTTCATCTGTATTTATTATAGTCCAACTTGTTTTTCCTTTTAATTTATTTCTTGCTAAAAATGAAATTGAATAATTATGATTAGGATCAGAATTTTCATCTAAGTGAAAATTAGGTTTATCTATAATATAAAACTTATTTTCATTATTTTTATAATATAAAGTTCTGTCATCATATAATAAATTTCTTGAAATTTTATTTGTGTGAAAAACATAAAGATAATTTTCTTTAAAGAATTTGTCTTTAGAAGTATTATCGTAATTATCTTTTAAAAATTTATTAAATGCTTCTCTTTCTTCTTCTGTAATCAGATGATTATAACTATCTACTTTGTCAAATCTTCTTGGAAATTTCAGTGAAACTTTTTTTTCATCATAAAGAAATTCTTCTTTTATAAAATCATTTTTAACTTTATAAGCTGAATTCACTACTAAATTTCTGTATTTTTCCTGTAATTTAGATTGTTCTAATTGCTCTTTTTCTTCTTTAGATTCTTGAGCACAAGAAACAGCAATAAAAGAAAATGGCAAAATTAATGAAGAAGATAGGAATAACAATTTTCTTTTTTTAAATTTTTTCATATTATTCTCCTTTATTTGATTGCAATATTATTATATAACTTTATTTGCAAAAACTGAAAAAAATTTAATTTTTTAGAATAGTTTTTATTAAAAATGTGAATTTTTATGAATAATTTAACATTTTAACTTAAACTTCCAACTTTTAAAATAATTATCTACTTTCTTATACTTTCAATAATCTTATAAAGAAAAACTTAGAGAAAATTCTCTAAGCTTATTAAGTTATTTTTTAGTTGCAATAATGTATGCTGTTTTTATTTCTGAATTTAAACTTTCACCTACAGGAGCAAGGAATTTATATTCTACATTATAAATGTCTTCTGGAGGTGTATTTTCATCAGGTTCTAAACCATAAACGGTTTGTGTTTTTTGTTGTGATTTATAAAGGTTTTTTGCTAATTTAGAACTGTTTTCAGTAGTTTCTACTTTAATAGACGAAAGTTTTGGATCATTTTTAAGAATTTCTCCATCTAAACTTTGTAAGATGGAAATTTCTTCAGCATCTTCATCATTTGTTTCTTTTACTGTTGTAGTTGCATCATTAAAATAGAATTTTTCAAAATATTCATAAGTAGATTTAAAAGCAGGTGTATAGTTAACATAGTCAAAGTTTCTTAAATTTGGAAGTGCTTCAAAGTTTAATTTATAACCACGTCCTGACTCTTCCACAAAGTTATCGTCTTTTTGCACATAATTATATCTAACATTTTCAGCTGATTCAAAAATTAACTCATCAACTGAATAATCATCACCTTTATAAAGATTATCATAAAGGTCATCTAATAATTGATTTGCCAAGTTATCATCGATATCTTTTGTAATAATTCAGGCATCTAATAATGTCATATTGTTTTTTGGTCTTATTGCTCTTACTGTAGTTCCATCTTCAACGTTGCTAAAATTATCATTACCGTTAAGTGCATCTAAAGCATCACCATTATAAATAAAACCTACTTCTTGTTTTACTCCAGAGTCAATTAAAGCTGTTAATAATTCTAAACCTGAACTTTTAACACTGTTAATTTTTGTATCAGATAAAGGATGATTTGTTGATTTTTGAACAATTTCAAGAAATTTATTAATTTGCTCTTGATAGTTTTCTTTATCAACAACTCCTGTATAACCATTATTTTTAAGTTTTGGATCATTTACTAGCTCACTACCTAAAAGTAGATTATCTCTCATTGCTTCAGTTCATTCAAAATATTTGTAACCATTTTGAATTAAAGTTTGAGCAATGGATATAGAATCTTGTTTATCAAAACGAATACCTTTTTCTCTAATTTCTTGTTTTTTAGCATCGTCTCAAGAAGCTACTGCTTCTTTTAATTGTACTTTTTTACCATCTTTATCGTAATCACCAACTGTATAAGTGAAAACTTTATCTTGAATATAATAAGGGATTAAAAATTCTCATAATTGATCTTGAATTCCATCACCATCAATGTCGATAATCCCTTTGCTTTTATCACCTTCAACATAAAGAAATTGATTATAATTATCTAAATGTTCTAAAGTTTCTTTTCTTAAAAGTGATTCTATAACTTTCCTTTTATTATTAATGTTTTCTTGTGCACTTAAATTAGGATTATGTTTTAGTTTATTTGCAAGTGCTTTATTTTTTCTAAATAATCTTTCAAAATCAATTTTTCTAATTAATTGTTTTTGAATCATTCTAACAATTTGGAAATCTGAACCAACTCCACCAATAACCCTATTATCTTCTATAGCTTTAGAAAATTCAGAAACATCACCAAATTCTTTATAATTAAAATGTTTATTTAAACCATCAACTGTGCTTTTAGAAAGATAGTTTTGATAGTTCATAATAATTGGTTTAAAATTAGCAGTTGTTTTAATATAAGTTACTCCAATAACTGTTGGAACTAAAACTAATGAAGAAGCTGCGATTGTTCATTTTGCTTTATTTGATAATGCCATTTTTTACTCCTTTTTTGGAATTTTTAGTTTTATAAACTATATAAACAACATTTCCCACAACGGTAAAAAGTAACATAATTGCACCTAAAGCAAGTGCTCAGGTTTTAAAAGTTCCTTGATATAATTCGACCCCTATTGTGGAAACATTAGATGTAATTCTTGTGATAATAAAATCATCAAAAGAAAGAAAAGCTACAATAATGAACACAAAAGAAATAGCAGGAAGCATATATGTTAAATAAATTTTAAATCAAGTTTTTATTCTTCCGTATCCCAAGTCTAAAGAAGCTTCAAAAAGGTTTTTAGAAAATTTTTCACTTCTTGGATATAAAAGCATAATCCCGTAAGGAAGAGTCATAGTTACATGACTAACAATTGCTCTTATCATTCCTTCTTCAGTAGCTTTTAAAACTCCTAAAACAAGTGAAAGCAAGATTGCTAGTGAAATAGCTGTAATAATATCTGGGTTAATTAAAGGGATATTAGAACTTGTATTAATATAAGTTTTTACACTTTTATTTTTTTGCTTTCATAAAGCAAAAACGGTAATTAACGAAATAAATATAACAATTATAGCTGTTGCAATAGCTATGATAAATGAGTTTGCAAGTGCAAGTAATTTTTCTTGAGATGCTAAGTCTTCATAACCTTTTCAACTAAATGTATTTCAAGTAGTAGAAATAAGTTCTTTATCAGATGGTTTGTTAAAAGAATAGATTAAACCAAAAAATATTGGTGTATAAAAAAGAATTAAAATTATTCAAATGTAACTTTTTCTTAAAATTTCATACTTTTTAAAAAAATCTAATAATCTAGTCATTTTTAATTCCTTTCAATTTTAATAATACAATTGGAAAGAAATAAATTATTGCATAAATTCCCATCATAACTACAATAGTAATTAAAACTAAAGATGATGATCTTGCAAGATCAAATGGGTTAGATGGATTAGCGTTAATATTAATTAAGTTTCCAATTAGTTGATTTTGACCACCGTTTGGTAGCAATTTATCAGAAATAATGATTGAAGTTGCTGCAAGTAAAAATACTAATCCAATACCTGAAAAAATAGCTTTTAATCCATAAGGTAAAACTATTTTAAAAAGTGTTTGAGTTTTATTGTATCCTAAATCTGCAGAAGCTTCTAAAATATTTTTAGGCATATCTCTAAAAACTGTATATAAAGGAATAATCATAAATGGAAGATTTAAAAATACTAAACCTAAAATCATAAATCAAATAGTATTTAAATCTGCTTCATCAAACATTGTTACAAAAAGAGCTCTTAAAGAGAATGTTTTTGCTATTGTGAATATAATCAAAGGCGAAACAATAAGAGAAATTGAATAAATTTTAAACACCTTTGATTTTGCTGTTGAAACATAAAAAGCGTAAGGTAAAGCAATTATTAAACAAATAATCGCTGTTGCAATACCTACAAATACAGATCTTCCTATAATTACTCATGTTTCTTTTTGTTGAATTAATAAATGATTATTAAAAGTTTCACCATCATCGGTGGAAATAGGTGCTACTGCTTTAATAAAAAGTAAAAGTAACGGCAACAATATGAAAATAATTGAAAATAAAATATAAGGAATTGATAAAGAAAGTCTTGGATTAAATCCTGACTTTATTTTTTTCAAAATATTAGTTATCATTTGCTAAAAAGCCTTTACGATCTTTTTTCATTAAGTGTAATGCTTCTTTAGTTCAATGAACATAAACATTTTCACCTATTTCAAAATTTTCAATTGTTTCAGCTTGAATTATTTTGTTTCCTACTTTTACATTTATAAAGTAATATGACCCTTTATAAGTACTTTTTTCCACAACACCAAAATAGTGACTTCTCACTTTTCTTGATAAAACTATGTCTTCAGGTCTAATTAAACCATCTAGTTTTTCATCTTTTGCAAAATTTGTGTGGATTGTTTCAACTAAGTGATTTAAAATCATTACTTTTCCTGGTTCCACAAATTGTGCATCAAAGAAGTTAGCATCACCAATAAAGTTTGCTACTCATTTATTTACAGGATAATCATAAATGTTTTTTGGTGAATCATATTGTTCAATCTCACCATCTCTAATTACTGCAATTTTATCTGAAAGTTCTAAAGCTTCATCTTGATCGTGAGTAACAAAAATAAAGGTAATTCCTAATTTTTGTTGAACTGATCTTAATAATTGTTGCATTTTTTGTCTAATTTTTGCATCAAGTGCTGATAATGGTTCGTCTAATAAAAGGATTTCTGGTTCAATAACTAATGAACGAGCTAATGCTACCCTTTGTTTCATACCACCTGAAAGTTCACTAATATTTTTATTTTCGTTTCCTTCAAGACCAACTATTTTAATAATATCTGAAACTTCTTGTTCCATTTCTTGTTTAGTAATTTTTCTAGTTAAATATCTTTTTTGAAAATGTTCTGTTTTTGTATTAACATAATTTTCTCAATAAGAATATTTAAAATCAGAATCATCCAATCATCTTTGGATTTTTGCTTTTTTAAGTTTAGAAAGTTTAGAATCGTTTAATTCTTCTTTATAAATGGCTTGTTGCTTATCAATTTCAGCCATTTTTTCATTTGCGTGTTTTGTTCATTTTTCTTTATTTTCTTCTAATTTTTTAAGTATATTTTCACTTATATTTGTTTTTGGATAACGTTTTAGTTTAAGTCCGTATTTAATATTTCCAGAAACAGTTAAGTGAGAAAATAAAGCATAATCTTGGAAAATAGTGGATACATCTCTTTTGTTTGCTGGTAAATCTTTAATATCTACACCATCAAATTTAATTTCACCACGAGTGGTTCACTCAAAACCACCAATTAATCTAAGAATTGTAGTTTTTCCTGAACCTGAAGGTCCAAGTAAGGTAACAAAATCACCTTTTTCAATTTTTAAATTTACATTATTTAAAACTTTTTTCTCACCAAATTCTTTATCAACATTTTTTAATTCAATGAGAGTCTTTTGTTTTTCTTTTTGAATCATAAATAAATAAACCCTTCTTTAATAATTAAAATTTTTTTATAAAATATCAAAAACCTCATTATCTAAAGGAAAAAAATCCTTCTCTAATGAAGAAAAATGGGATAATTATCAAAAATATTTTGAGAAGTTTCTGTAGGTAAAAACTTTAAATCAGAATAAACTAAACTGATAAATTTATAAAGTTTTATTCTCAAATTTCCTAAGTTTAAAAATTTCATATTGCAATTATACCAAAATTCAAAAAATGCACTAAAAATTAAGAAAAAAACAATCCTCAAAAGGATTGAAAATTTATACTAATTTAAATATTAATGATCCTTCAGCAATTATTGAACCTTTAGCTTGAAGTAAATATGAACCAAGAGAATCTTTTATTAAGTGTTCATCCATATGAGTTGGATGTGGATCGTTATTATTGGCTTTATTATATTTTATTAATTTTTTATTTAAAGCAACTACTCTAATGATGTAAAGATTTTGAGATCCATCACCATCTTTTTTAGGTAATAATATTTTTTGAGCATCACGATTTGCATTTTCATTATGAACATCAAAATTAAGTTCAAAAGTTGAGTTTAAAATGTTTTTGGAAGTTTCTTGATCGTTGTAGTATTGTTCACCAACAGAAACAAACATTTTATCAGCAACTGCAGGGTTTTCAATATTGATTTTACCACCTAAAATTTTAACTTTATTTCTGTATTCTGCTTCGTTTTTGGTTTTTACTGGACTATAATCTTCAATTCAATACATGTATGACTGTGCTTCTTTTATTTTATTTCAACTTAAACCAAAAGTTTTTAATTGACTTAAATCATTTGAAGTACTTGTTGAAAAATAACCAGTATTTAACATATTATTTTGAATTGCATTTGATTTTATTTCAAGTTTTTTGACTTCATTTGAAGCATATAAATTTCCATTTGATTTTACAGAAGGGTGTTGTTCATATACAAATGTTAAAACACCTTCAGCAATAGTTTTATCTTTAATTGCATCATAGAAATCACCTAAATAATATTTATCAAGATTTGATTTTACATTTAATTTTGCTTCACTTAAAGCAAAAACTCTAACTTCATAAATATGTTCTGTTGGAGGAAGTGGTCCAAAATATATACTTGCGTTATGTTCCATCATTTGATCATTTGAATTTATTATTTGTTTGATTTCACTGTTATTTTGTTGTGTTACTGAATAATTTTCTTCTAAAGAAGTAGTGGTTGCAGGTATATCAAAAACACCTCAATGTGTGAAAATTCTTCCCATTACTTCTGTTGCTGTTTTATCAACTAAAACAACAGCATAAGATTTAGCATTCTCTACTTTGTTTCAACTTAAAGGTAAACTTTTACCATATGAAGTTGTTGAATAAGAGTTTGGATCTTGCTTTGCAGCATATTCTTCGTTTAAAAATCCATTTGTAATCCCTGAACTTGTGACAGTGATTTTTCCCATTGCACTTTCTTGAACCTCATTAGATGAACCAGGTTCTTTATTTACATTTCCGCCATTTGTATTTCCAGGGTTTGTTGGTTCTTTTTCAGTTGTGTTACCTTCTTTTTCGATTTTTGTTTGTGAACAAGCTACAAAAGCAGCATAAGAAAAAGGTAGCAACATTGCTGATGAAAATAATATTGTTCTTTTATTTTTTTTATTCATTTTGCCTCATTATTGTTAATTTATTTTCTATAAATTATATTATTTTTACATCAAAAAATAAAAATAAAATTCTTTTTAAATTGAAAATTAGTGAACTTGTATTTGACTTTTTGACTATTTTTAATGCTTCATAAAGTGTTTTCTTAATATTTTAGAACTTATAACTAAAAGTGGTAAGGAAACAAAAAATAAAACATATGAAAGCAGATTTAAACCAAAAGATAAAAGAAAATAAAGTATTTCTAATTCTTTTATAGGTTTTAAATACTCTTTAAAATATATATAACCACTAGTCGAGTGTGATAATAAAATTAATATTGTTATTGCATAACTAAACAAAATCAATTTTAAATTTTTTATTTTTTTAAATATCCCTATTAAAGCAATTAAAATTAAAGGTAAAAAATAATCTAAAAAATAAACTCCTATTTTATCTTGTATATTTTCAACATAAAAAATTCCTGATATAAAAAAAGCACTAAAAATAGGTGAAATAATAACAAGATAAATAAGAACAGGAATAATAGTTATTAAGACTCCAAAAGCAATTGAACTTATTAAAATAACTATTTCATGAATTTTTGCTATATTTCCCAGCCCATTTGGTAAATCTGGAATAATTTTTTCAATAAATTTAGAAATAACAATTAAAGCCAAAACAAATGCAGAAAAAATAATTTCTTTTGTTCTAGACATCTTTCCTTTCTGATGCAAGAAAATAGCAACTCCTTACGCCGGCATTAACCGAATCAAGTTAAAAGGGTATAATCTCAGCTAAAAAGCACCCCTGTGCATCATAAAAATTATACTATTTTATTTTCTTATTAGTAATAATTATGCAAAAAAATTCCACTTTGATGGAATTTTTTCTGTTTAACTTAATCTAACTATTATCTTAATTAGTTCTTCTTTACTTAAAGAATCAACACCTGAAATTTGCAATTTTTCTGCTATTTTGACTAATTGTGCTTTATCTAATTTAGATAATTTTTGTTTTAATTCTTCTTTTTTTGGATCTTGTTCTTCTTTTGTGACTTCAACAGTTTGTCCTTCTTTATTTAAAGGTTCTTTTATATTTTCATTAGGATAAATATTTTGTTTTTGAAAATCTTTTAAAATGGAATTTAAATCAAAATTTTGTGTAAATTTTTGAAATTGTTCATATTGATAAGCTAAAACGAAAGATCTTTGAATTGATCTTAAAAGTTTTCATGGATATCACATAATTAGTGAAAATACTGCTAATATTGTAAATAAAATTATTGGTGTTATAAAAATAAAACTTTTAGTATTTGCTGCATTTCTTATTATTGGTTCTCTTATCAATAAACTTACAAATCAAATTAAAATTCAAATTAAATAAAAAGATAAAAGGTTTAATCCACCAAGAAAAGAAAAGTTTTTATTCTTGTTTATTTTTGTAAATGAATTGAAAAATAAAAAAGTAACTATAGAAATTAAAAAAGTAGAAGTTACTGAAAAAATTAAAATTGTTTGTAGAAAGCTAGCGAAAGTTGTATTTTCTTCTTGTGAATAATTGCTATAAAAAATAGCTGTCACTACAAATAAAGCAGATGAAAGAATAATCATCAAGATTAATATAGCACTAAAAAGTCATAAACTCTTTTTATATTTATCTTTTTCATCTCATAGTTCTTGAAGTGTTTTTTCTGGTTTTAAAATCATTTAGTCTCCTTTTGTGAATATTATACCATTTTATTTAAAATTTGGCAATCATTATCTTTAATTGCTAATTTCAAATTCTTTTGGTAGTGGTGCATTAAAAATCATTTTTTTGCCGTTAGGATGGGTGAATTCTATTTCATAAGCATGTAATCTTTGATTAAATTCATCAACTTTTTTTCCATATAGCGGATCTCCATATACTGGGTTTTTAATATATGCCATATGTACTCTAATTTGGTGAGTTCTTCCGGTTTCAAGTTCACATCTTATTAAAGAAAAGTTTTTTTGATTATAAGTAAAAAGTTTTTCTAAAAACACATGTGTAATTGCTTCTTTGGAATTTTGTTTAATTACAGTCATTTTTTGTCGATGAAGTGGATCTCTACCAATTGGTAAATTTATGTGCATTATTTCATTGGAAATAAAACCTTCAACAATAGCTTTATATTTCCTTTTGATTAAGTGATTTTTTAACTGCTCTGCTAAAAAGGAATGACTTTTGTTATTTTTAGCCACAATCAATAAACCTGATGTGTCTTTATCTATTCTGTGCAAAATTCCTGGACGCATTTGTCCATTAATGTTTGATAAATTATTATTAAAATAATATAATAATCCATTTACTAAAGTTCCTTTTAAATTCCCAGGAGCAGGATGAACAACCATACCTGTTGGTTTGTTAATAACAATTAAATCATCGTCTTCATAAATAATGTTTAAGTCCATTTTTTCTGGTTCAACATTAATCTCTTTTACAGGAATTTCCTTTATATAAATTTTTTGATTTTCAAAAACGATAAAATTAGGTTTTAAAACTAATATTTCATCATTTATATAGACGTTTTTGCCTAAAATTAATTCTTTTGCATCATTTCTAGAAATATCAGAATTATAACTAATATATTTATCGATTCTTTCTTTATATTTAACTTCTAATACTAATTCTTCCATACTTTAATATTTTACCTTTGCATCTATATCATCTAAATCTGTTACTATATTTTTAGTTTGATCTAATCATTTTCTTAAAACTGTTTTTTGATTATTTCTTTTTATAGAAATTGTATCTATAATTCCTGTTCCAAAGGATAGTCCTTTTTCATTTTCATCTCCAAAATATCCACCTCAGAAAATTCCTACAACTTGTCCAAATTGATTTAATACAAGAGAACCACTCATTCCGTGACCACTATATATACCAGGTAAATGGATATTTTCTTTAAGAGAAGTATATTGTTTATTATCAATTTCTTGAATTCTGTAACTATCATTATCATATTTTAAATATGGTGATTGACTAACTTCTACATATTCATCACCACCTAAATAACCGGCGAATGTTAATTCCATTGGTAAAGGTAATAAGTTATTTTCACTATTAACTGATTTAGGAAAGTCAATTCTGTCTGTTATTAAAAAATTTAATTTGTGTTCATCATAATATTTAGCTTGATCTGGTTTAAATTGTTCTACATAAGTAGGTTTATTGAATATATTTCTTACAATCTTATCTTCTGGGAAAGTTACTTTTATAAGGGCAAAATCTGTATATTTGCCTTTTTCTGGAGAATTTTCTCCTAATGGAATAACTTCTAAATGTTTTCAAAATTCTTCAGCTTCTTTTGTTATATAAGGTGATTTGTTAATGTTGTAAGCATAAGGTTCATTTATTTTACGATCAAATCTTCTAAATACTTGCGAATATGACACTCCACTAGGAGTAATAGGGGTATTTATATGAGGTAAACTTCTATATTTTGAATTATAACTATAAGCAAATGAAGAAACTTTATCTTTATATTTTAATAAATCAGAAACCACATGTATATTAGTAGCTAAATAATATGTATTTGTATTTTTTTCTTTATCAAAAATTCAAGCTGTCCCACTTATAACTCTTGAAGTTTTAGCATTGTCATTAACAATATAATGAATGGATAATGTTCTAGATTTTAAATCATCTAAAATTTCTTCTTTGCTTTTAATTTGTCCATTTTCTGGAAAATCAACAGCAATATTATTTTTGTCAGAAGGATTTCCTTCAAAAGGAATATATAGTCTATTTTCATCGCCATTTCAATTTTTAATGACAAAATTTAAACTTTTATTAAAAATTTCAAATTTTGAAGAAGTTGAATAAAAGAATTTAGCATAATCTACTCCAAAAGGAGAAAATCTGTTTTTAAATTCATTGCTTTCAAAAAAATTCTGAATTTTGTCACCTATGGTTTCATATCTTAAGGTTTTATCACTAGAATTTAAACTACTTACTACTAAATCTTGTTTAGTTTCTATATTGTATGATTTATTTATATAATTTTTATTAATTTTTGTAAATTCAAAAATTTTGGAACTTATTGTATTAAAATTAAATACTTTAAAATTAAATACTTTTTGGATTTTTGAATTTTTTTCAGTTATCAGGATATCTATATTACCATCTTGATCATCGAGTGTTTGAGTTAATATTTTAAAATCAAATTCGTTAAAATTTACATTGTTATTCAAATTAAAAATTTGGTTAAAATTAGAAATTTTTGCAGCAGAAATTACAGATGGAAAAATATCATTAGCATTTTTATTTAATTTAAAATAATCAGTTACATTTTCATTAAATAAAATCGTTTTTTTATTCAATATTTCTTGTTCATCTTTAAAAGAAACATTATTAATAGTTATAACTTTTCCGTAGGAATAATCAGGAAATGAAGAGTGAGTAAGAGTGAAAATTATGCTAATTTTCTTTGTAATAGGATTATAAGTGTTATTGAGAACCTCTATTTTTGCTTTATAATTTTCATTTTCTTTTAAAATTATTTCTTTAGTTTTTGTTGATGAGTTTGTTTGAATATTAAATTTGGCATCATCTAAAGTAAAATAATCTAAAAAGTTTTCAGATGTAAGGGAATTATGATTTATTGAAGATAACTCTTGTAATCTTGTTAAAGATAAATTTTGTAAAGCATTATTAATTCTTGTTTTAAATCTGATGTCTCCTACTTTTGTAGATTTAAAACCAGAAACTATAAATTCTTTTTCTCCTGCGATAGTTTCTGTTCTTTTATACTTGCTTGTCATTTTAACTTTAATTGTTCCATTAAAGTCATCTGCACTATTTGGTACTTCTTCTAAATCAATATCAAATTTTTCTAAAATATCTGTGGTTTCTATATTCGGTTTTATTCTATAACTTAAATAACTTCTTAAATATGAAATATTATCTGGTTTTGAAATTTCACTTGGTAATATTTCATCTAAACCACTTTTTGCTTCAATGGCTATAAAATTATCAACACCATTATTTTGAATTTTAGTGTTGTTTCCATCGTTGTTGTTTATGAAGTCATCATAACTATTTTTTATAATGAAATAGGAACCAACAACTATTGAAATAACCGGGATTGCTATTATAGAAGATATTCCCAACCAAAAAAGTCCTTTTTTATTTTTCTTTTTATTTTTTTCCATTTTTCACTCTTTTTATGTATAATTTTTATTATTGGCTCATTGGTGAAATGGTAGACACAGGAGATTCAAAACCTCCCGCAAGAGATTGCATATCGGTTCAAGTCCGATATGAGCCACCATTTGTTTTTAAAACGCCTTTTTGAATAAAAAAGTTAGTTAGAGTAAAATTTCTCTTTTATTTCTAACTAACTTTTATTTTGAAATTTCTAAAATTTCAACTGAATATTTATCAGGAGCATCCACATCAACTTTTTCACCAACTGAATGATTTAAAACAGCTAAAGCTAATGGTGTTATATTGGAAATTTTTAATTCTTCAGGATTAGCATCCAAAGAACCTACGATTTGTACTTCAATAATATTTCCTTCATTTTCTTTATTTTTTGCTTCAAAAATTCTTAATTTAACTTTTGAACCAACAGAAACTACATTATTTTTTTCAACTTCAACAATTACTTTAGCTTTTGAAATAATATGTTCTAATTCTGTTATTCTTGCTTCAAGTAATCCTTGCTTTTCTCTTGCTGCATCATATTCAGCGTTTTCAGAAAGGTCACCTTGATTTCTAGCATCTTTAATATCTTCAATTACTTTAGGTCTTTCAACATTAATAAGATTGTGTAATTCTTCTTTAAATTGGTTTAAACGCTCTTGTGTTAGTAAAATTTCATTATCGTTTTTTTTCTTCATTTTGCCTCCAATTTATATTCAATTTTACCAAATTAAATAACTATTAATAAAAAAGTATTAGAAATTTTTATATAGTTATGTTTTAAATTTTTATTTTTAACAAATTCTTTGATTTCTTTTGTGAAACTTTTTTTATTTGTTTTCAAAACAAGCATTCTGTTTTCTTTTAATAAAGAAAGCATTTTATCTCATTCAATTTTATCATTAATATTTGCTGTATCTATGAAAACAAAATCTAATGAGCAAGAATCTAAAGAATCAATATTAAAATTATTAATATTCATATTAAATCTCTTTTGCAAGTCATTTATTTTGGAACTGCTTAAAAAGGAATTTAAATTTTGAAGTTGTTTATTAACTACATAAAATAAAAAACCTTTTTCTTCAACAAAAAGTAAATTTTTGTAATTATTTGCATCAATAGTATTCATAAAAAATTCAAATTCTTCTACCATTCACTCTGTAGCATCTTTTATTTCTTCTTGAATTTCTTCTTTAAGAAAATGTTTATTTTCTACTTCGAACTTTTTATTTTCTTCTTTATATTTTTGAATTTCTTTATTTGTATAAATTTTTAAAATAAAATAAATTAAAAATCCTATAAATAAAACAACAAACATAGAAGTAATTAGAATAATTTTTCAAATTTCCATATTATTCCTCTTCTAGTTCATATGAAAGAAATTTAAATATGTCTATTTTAGTATCATTTAAATAGAAATTTTCTTTATTTTCTTCAATGAAATCATCAAAAATATAATTAGCAATATCATATTCATCTTCTTCTAAATTGCTATAAATTCCTTTATCTTCGTCAAATTTCAAAACATTTATAGAGTTTTCTTCATCTAAGAAAAATATTAAATTTTCCCCAACAACATCATTAGAAAACAACATTGTTATTTTTTGGGAAATTTCTTTCCCTGTTTCATCAGTAAACATTAATTCTGTTTTTC
Organism: Mycoplasma sp. Z386; assembly: GCF_054343375.1. Taxonomy (NCBI): domain Bacteria; kingdom Bacillati; phylum Mycoplasmatota; class Mollicutes; order Mycoplasmatales; family Mycoplasmataceae; genus Mycoplasma; species Mycoplasma sp. Z386. The sequence goes on along the minus strand of NZ_JBTGVC010000009.1, from coordinate 21,792 downwards.
TACTTTTATCATTTAAATCTATTTTCATATTATAACCTTATCAAATAATCTTCTAAAATTAGTTGTGCTGCTAATTTATCTTTACTTTTTTTTCTTTTTTTTCTTGATATGCCTGCTGAAATCATTATTTCTTCAGCTTTTTTTGTTGTTTCTCTTTCGTCAATTAAAATCACAGGTAAAAGAAAAGTTTTTTCTAATATGACTTTAAAATTCTCAACCATAATAGTTCTTTCACTTTTGTTTCCTGTCATTTTGAGTGGATAACCTAATACAAATGTATCAATTTCATATTCATTTAAATATTCACTTATTCTTTTAACTACTTTATCAAAATCATTTTCTTCAAACCTAAAATTTTCAAGTCCAGTTGCTAAAATGTTAAATGGATCACTTATTGCAAAACCACATGTTTTAGTTCCTAAGTCTAATGCTAATTTTCTCTTGTTCATTTAATTTTTCAATATAGAAATTATATTTTTCTCTGAATCTAAATTATTTTCTATATTTCCTTGAGCTAAAATTGAACTTCCACCACCAGAACCTTTTACAAATTTTAAAATTTTATTAAATAATTCTTTACAATCTTCTATTTTTGAACTTATAGTTAATAGTAATTTTTCATTTTTTGCAGAACCTAAAATAAATGTTATTTCTGGATTGTTTTCTCTTAAACTAGCTGCTAAATTTTTTATTGTGCTTGCTTCTAAATTTAAATTTATATAATATTTTTTATTATTAATTTCTATTGGGTTTATATCTAAATTTATGTCAATATTTTGTGAAGTTTTAGATATATTTTTAAAATCTTCTCTTGCTTTTTCAATTAATTCATTTACTTTTTTAAGTGTTTCTCTATCTCCGTTATTTTCAAAATCAGTTATTTTATAATTTGGTTCTATTTTTTGAATTTTATGACATAAATTATTATAAATTTCTTGATTCTTATCAATTTCTTGCTCAAAATATTTAGAAATCATTTTATTTGATGTTATAGCTTTAATTCTAAAAATCCCAGTTCCTTTATTTTCTACTGATACAATTTTAAAATCTTCTATTAAACTTGTATTACAAATATGGGTTCCACCACATAAATCGGTAGTAATGTTTTTGAATTCAACAAGTCTAACATTATTTTTATCCATATATTCAGCTTCTTCAAGCGTCATTATAGCATTCATTTTTTCTGCTTCTTTTATAGAAGTTTCTAAATATCTTCTATCAACTGAACTTTTAATGTAAGAAATAACTCTATTCTCGATTTCATCAATTTCTTTTTCTGATGGTTTTTTATCTAATGGGAAATCAAATGTTAATCTATTTTCATTATTATCTGAACCTAACTGCTTAATAAACATTCCATATTGTTCTCTTAATGACTTGAATAATAAGTGAGTACTTGAATGATTTCTTTCTAAATTTACTCTATTATCTTTATCAATAAATAATTCTACCTCTGATTTTTTGTTCAATTTTCCTTTTATAACATGGACATTATTTTGAAACTTATCTTTAAAAACTTCTATTACTTTAACTATGTTGTTATCTTGTTTTATAAATCCTTGATCATGTTTTTGACCACCGCCAGTTGCATAGAAAACAGTTTTATCAAAAATAACATAACTTAAATCTTCATCAGAAGTAAAATCAATTTCTTTTTCAGAAGAAGCTAAAAACTTAATTTTTGCTTTTAATTTACTATTTTCATAACCGACAAATTCAGATATTTTGCCTTTAATTAAATTTAAAGAATTTATAACTTTTTTCATCCCTTGTTTTTTCTCTCCACGAGAAATATCAGCATGTTCCTTTTTATATTTATCAAATTGAGAAATATCAAGTGATACGCCTTTTTCTTGAAGGATTTCTTGAGTTAATTCAATCGGAAATCCATATGTTTCAAATAATTTAAAAGCTACTGAAAAATCAAAATTTCCTTTATTTTTTTCTAATTCTTGATCTAAAAGTTTTTGTCCTTGTTCGATGGTTTGAGAGAATAACATTTCTTCATTTTTTATAATTGTTTCTACTTTTTTAACATCAATTTCATATGGTAAAGTATCTTTAACAATTTGAGTTAATTTATATAAAAAGGTTTTTTCTTTGATTCCAAGTTGTAAACCAGCTCTATAAGATCTTCTAATTAACCTTCTAATTATATAACCACGAGAAACGTTTGATGGTTTTACTCCATCATTTATAGCATTAACAACAGCTCTTATATGATCTGCAATAATTTTAAATTTAATATTAAAAAATTCTACTTCTTTATTTTTAATAAAATAGTTATTTGGATCATATTTATAAGAAGTCATTTTTTCAACTTCTTTAATAATTGGTAAAAATAAGTCTGTATCAAAATTAGTTGGAGCATCTTGTAAAATTGATACCAATCTTTCAAAACCAGCTCCTGTATCAATATTTTTTTGTGCTAACTCAGTATAGTTATTTTCACCATCATTATTAAATTGAGAAAAAACTATATTTCAAATTTCTATATATCTATCATTTTCAATATCTTCTTTTAATAATTCAATCCCTCTTGAATCAAATTTTTCACCTCTATCGAAAAAAATCTCTGTACATGGACCACAAGGACCTGAACCAATATCTCAAAAGTTAGTTTTTCTTGTTCCTTTGATAATATGAGATTCATCAATTCCTAAAGATATTCATTTATTTTTAGTAATTTCATCTTCTTCAAAGTATGTGAAATATAATTTTTTTAAATCAAAATTTAAGCATTTGGTTAAAAATTCATATGCATATTCTATTGCTTCTTCTTTAAAATAATCACCAATTGAAAAATTACCTAACATTTCAAACATTGTATGATGTCTTGTGGTATAACCCACGTTTTCTATATCATTGGTTCTTAGTGATTTTTGAGAGTTAGTTAAACGATTTTTTGGCGGTATTTTCTTTCCTGAAAAATAATCTTTTAAAGTTGCTACACCTGAATTTATTCACAACAAAGAAGGATCATTAACTGGAACTAATGATTTTGTTTCTACAATTAAATGATTTTTTGATTCAAAAAATCTTAATCATTTTTCTCTTATTTCTTTTGATGTTAACATTTTATCTCCTTTATTATAAATAATCAATTTCCTTGTTTTTTCTGTATATTTTGTCTATGATTGCTCCTCCAAGACATTTTTCACCATCGTAAAATACCACTTGTTGCCCAGGAGTTACCGCTTCAGAACCTTGCGGATAAAAAACAGTTATATTTTCTTTATTTTCAGATATTTCTATTGTAACCGGAATATCTTCTTGTCTATATCTGAATTTAGCTGTGATGTTATTTGTATTAAAATCTCAATTATTTAAATTTAAATTTGTTGCTTTTAATTTATCTGATATTAATCATTCTTTTTCCGATGCTGGGGCTACATAAATAATCTTTTTCTCTATATTATGACCCACAACAAAGAAAGGCTCTTTCATACCACCAAGATGTAGCCCTTTTCTTTGTCCTAAAGTATAATACATAGCACCTATATGTTCACCAACAACCTTATTATTTCTTATATCAACAATTTGCCCTGGTTGAGAAGGGATGTAATTTTGCAAGAAATCTTGAAAATTCCTTTCTCCGATAAAGCAAATTCCTGTAGAATCTTTCTTTTTGGCAGTAATTAAACCTAATTTTTCAGCAATACTTCGAACTTCTTTTTTCTCTAAATTTGCAAGTGGAAATAATGTTTTAGAAATTTGAAAATTATTTAATTGAGCTAAAAAATAAGTTTGATCTTTTTCTTTATCCTTTGATCTAAATAAAAAACCATTTTCTGATTTTGCATAATGACCTGTAGCAATAAAATCGCCTTCAAATTCTTGTAAAACAAAATTTAAAAATTTGTCAAATTTTATATATTTATTGCATAAAATATCAGGATTTGGAGTTCTCCCTTTTTTATATTGTTCAATAAAGTCTTGAAAAACATATTCTCAATATTCTTCAATAAAGTCTTTTCTATATATTGGTATATTCAATTTTTTTGCAACTTCTTGAGCATCAGCTCAATCATTTTCTTGTGGACATTGTTCTTGATTATAATCATTGCCTAAAATATCATTATTTATTAATGAATCTCAATTTCTCATAAATACACCAATAACTTCATGACCTTGCTCCTTTAATAAGTGAGCTGCTACCGATGAATCTACTCCACCAGATAATCCTACAATAACTCTTGCCATAATAAACACTATTATAATAAAAAATATTAAATTTAAGCCTATTTTGCTTAAATTTTTATATTTTTAATATTTTTCCCTTTCAAAAATTAAAACTTGATATTTTGATAACTTAATATTATTTTTATTATTTACTTTCAAGTTTGAACTTGAATATTTTAATTTATATTTTTCTAAATTTAAGATTGATCACTTGTTTTTATTTGTTAAATTAATAAGAATTAATATTTCAGTTCTAATAAAATTAATTTTATATTTTAAAATTGAAATGCTTGGAAAATTTAAAGAAATTTTTAAATTTTTAGAACTATCAAAATCGCTAAAAAATAATTTTTTAAATTTTAGTAATTTAATAATTCAATTTCATAAAGACTCTTCATTAGTAAAATTATCATATAAATTATTGCTTTTATAATTTTCAGGTTTTTTGAAATAATTTATTTCATTTTTATTAAATCCAAGCCCTTTATTTCCAAATCAAGCAAAAGATGTATTATTATTTTTAGCACTTAACTTTGATCTAACATTAAAATAAGATTCCGGTGTAACTCCTTTGTATTCTAAAAATCTTTTTCTATAACTAAAATCTTTTTCATTTAGTTCATCTTCGCTTTTGAAGATAATATTTTCCTGACCGATTTCATCTCCTTGAAAAAAATAATTATTATGATTATTTAAAATAAAAACAGAAAAAATCATTTTCTTAAAAGCAAGCATTTCTTCTTTGTCTTTGCAAGCACAAAGTCTAGATGCTATTCTCCCATAAAATTCATTATTCATTACAAAAGAAGTTTTTATATTAGTTTTCAATATTTTTCTAAAAAAAAGAAAGTTTTTTAATCAATTATACTTAGTTAAATAATCATTTGGATATTTTTTGTGAAGTCAGTATTCTGAATAATAATCTAAAAATAATTCATCAAATTTAAAATTTGATAATATATTCGTCTCTAAATTATGTTTATAAAAGGAAAAATCTAAAGAAGCAAAAATTTTAATTTTATTATTAATTAGTTTTATATTTTCAATTAAGTCGTTAATTATAATATGAGAATTTTCATTATAATTAATTTCTGGTTTATTTATATATAAAATATTTTTAAAAACTATGCCATCAATTCCTAATTGATTATAAAAATTAATAATTTCTTTAAATTTTTCTTTTTTTTCAGTTCTTAATCATTCTAAGTCAATAACTTTAGTTACATCTTTTTTCATTATAAACTCAGAAGTTTTACTAATTTCCTGTAAATCTTCTTTATTTTTGCTACTATAAATTGTTTTATAATTGCTAAAATTTTCAAAATATTTATCAGATTTTTTAAAATCAAAAACCATATTTACTTTTATATCTCTAGATTTAAAAATGCTTATCATTTCTTTAAAATCTAAAATATCTCCATAATGGATTTTAATAAATTTTGGATCTTTAATTTCTTCATAGTTATCTAAAATAGAAGGAATGATTATTTCATCGATTCCTAATTCTGAAAAATAGGATACTTTAGAAGATATCCCTTTATAATCCCCAACACCTGAAGATGTTGAATCATAAAATTTTGTATTTAATATTTCATAATAATTTTTTCTTATTTCGCTTCTCATTATAATAATAATTATATTTTAATTTGTTTAAAAATTATAAATAAATTAAAAATGTTTCAAAACCTTCCTTTTCTTGCATTTTTCCTGATTTTATTAAAAAATCTAATTCAGATAATTTTTTAATTATGTTAAAAACATACTTTTCATCTTTTCTATTATTTTTTAAAAATTCTTTTGCTTTTTTAATTCTAAAAGGATGAATTTTTATTTTCTCAGCAAGTTCTTTTTCACTAATTTTTTTATTGTCAAAATGAATAACTTGAAATAAAACATTAAAAAAAGAAAATATTTGACCAATTAAATTATTTATTGAAAAACCTTCAAGTGTTTTTTCTTTATAAACCTTTCAAATTTCCTCTATATTTAAATTTGATAAGGAATTTATTAATGCAAAATCATTGTCTAGATCAGTTAAAAAAACCAATTTTTGAATACTTGTTTTAGTAATTACTGTATTATAAATTAGCAATTTATCAATTTCTTTTGAAATAAACATTAAGTCATTTGGTAAAAGTGATGCTAAATATATTAAATCTAATTCTGAAATTTCTCCCTTTTTAGCTTTTATTATTTTTTTGATATATTCATTTTTTTCTTTAATATCTATTTTATTTAATTCTTTATGGAAAGAATTTGACAATAAAAATTTAAAGAGTGATGAATTTATTATTTTTCTCTCTTTTTTTTCAAAAAAACAACTAAAAATAATTACTTTTTCTTTATTTATTTTTATGGAATTTAATAAATCTATTAATTTATTTACTTCTGGATTTAAAAATAAATCAGTATCTTTTATTACTAAAACTTCTTCATTAATAAAAATGTCTTTAGAATCTATTTTTTCAAGCAATTGATCAAAAGAAATTCCAGAACAAATTGTGATTTTGTGGTTTGGTAATTTGGAAATAATTTTTTTTATTTCTCTATTTATTAAAAACTGTTCATTACCATAAAAAAAATACATTTTTACCCCTTTTCTTTATTTTTTTTAAAATTGATAATATTTAAAATTAAAAAATAATTACAAATAACAATTAATGATATTATAAAAGAAAAATTCAAATTTATATAATATTGATAAGGATAAAATCATTTAATTATATAAATAAATACCAACGAAATAAAGTCCAATATCTCCTTATTTCAAATAAATATAAAGGAAAAAATATAAAGAATTGAAATAATAGGACTGAAAACTACTGAATTTAATATAGATAAAATATTGTAATGTGTTAAATCTACGATGTTTATAATTAAAAAACCAATAATGTTGCTGCTAATTGAAATTAATAAAATATTAAGAAATTTATTTTTTATTTTAAACTCTAAAATAAAAAGAATATTTAAAGTTATTAAAAAAGTTAATATAAATGAGACAGAAAAAATAACATTAATATTTATAATTATAAAAATTAAAGCTATGAATATTAAAATTTCAATTCTATTAAATTTATTTTTCAATAATTTTAAATTTATATAATTAAAAATTATAAAAACAAAAGCACGTACACTTGAAATTGAAAAATCTAAAATCATTAAATAGAAAAAACAAAATAAAAAGAAAAAAATAAAAAGTCAGATTTCTTTAATTTTCAAAAAATTAAAAATTTTCTTAATGAAAATATTTATTAAACCAATATGAAATCCTGAAATAACAAATAGGTGATAAATAGATAAATCTTTAATAATTTTAATTATTTCATTAGATTCATTTGTTTTTTCTCCAATTAAAAGCATTGGAACAATTTTTACATAATTTTCTTTACCACTGAGTATATATTGTTTTATATTATCTAAAAAAGAAAAATTTTTTTCTTGAAAATTTAAATATAAAACTTTTTGAACTTTGTATAAAATATTTTTAGATTTTAAGAATAAATTCCAACTTAATTTTTCACTACTATTTTCAATTTTTACTATTTCTAATTTTGCATTATATAAAGCATTTTCCTGTATATTAGGATAATTAATAAGCACTTTTTGAGATTCAAAATCAAAAAAGAAACTTTTTTTCGATAATTTATAAAATTGAATATTATTTTTTTCAATTACAAAAGTCCTTTTTTCGCTATTTTGACTAAAAAACGAAGTAAAAAAGTAAATAGTAAATAAAATTAAAAAAGTGATATGAAGTTTTGATTTTATGTTTAAAAAATATATAAAAATGATTAAATTAAAAAATAAAAATAAATAATTTAAAAAAGTGAAACTTATTTGAAGAAAAATAATAAATATAATTAATAAAATTAAATCTCAAACTCTTCTTGCAGAATTTTTAGAGTTTTTTCACCTAATCCATTTATTTTTAAAAAATCTTCCCATTTTAGTTTTTCTGTATCTTTATCTTTTAAAAAAAGTATTATTTTTTTTATTATATTCATTCTTATACCAACTTTTTTAAACTCTTCTTCTGTAACTTTATTAATTTTTTTCTTTATTTTATAATCAATAAAAGGAATAAAAATTTTTCTATTTTCAATAATTTTTTCTTCAAGATTTATTTTTTTAATATCTGCATTAGGTTTTAAATTAAATTTAAATAAAACATCTCTTAACTTAACTCCTTTATCAAAAAATAATCCCCCTTGATATGAAACAGCTCCTGAAATTTCTAAAAGAACTTTTTCTTTTTTTAAGAAATTTTTCTTGTTTTGTTGCTTATAAATAAAGAAAGAAACTCCACCAACCAAAACCAAGGAAAAAAGCAACAAGGAAGATATAAAAAATTTTTTTCTTTTCTTAACCATATTAAATATTTCTTTTTTTGAGATAAAAGTCAAAAAAAGGAAAAAAATAGGAAAAATGCTTTTATTTTGCTAAAATAATATAGCATTGGTCAATTGCTGCAAATATATTGTAGAGGAAAGTCCGCGCTAGCACTATCTGAGATGATAGTAGTGTTCATGTTGGATCTAATAAATCCAAGCTTAGACGACAAGTGCCACAGAGACGAGCTTATTAAATTAAGGTGAAACGCGGTAAACTCCATGAGCTAGAAACCCAAATTAAGGTAGGGGAACTTTATTTTTTGAAATGAAAAAAAATAAAGAGGTTTTAAATCTAGATAAATAATTGACACTTTTATAAAGTACAGAACGCGGCTTATAGATGCAAAAAAACCAGTTTTTATTTAACTGGTTTTTCTTTTTGAATATTCACTAATAAGTCGCTTATAAAATTAAAAGAATTTTTTAATAAATAAGGACTTATTTTTCTTATTCCATATATTTCTTGTAAATCTACTAAAATTAATGTTTCATTATTCACAAATGCTTTTTTATAAGAAAAGAGTATTATATTTTTATCTCTTTCAAGTAAATTGGATACAAAACCCTTTAGTGCAAAATCATCATAAAAATTATCAAAAATGATATAAATATCATCATTTATAACATTATTTTCAATTATTACATTTGTATTAGAATTCAATATAATTTCTTTTCTTTTAATTTCAGAATAAAATTTTATAAATTCATTTACATTATAGTTATCTTCTCCTAATTTAAAAAGGTGAAATCTTGAATATTTTTCTAAAACTAAAAATATTTTTTGTAAATTTTTATAATTAGTCATTAATCCTTCAATTAAAAAATCTAAATCATACCCAATTACAGTCTTAAATAAAGCATCTCCAAAAGGATTTTTATCTTTTTCCTTTTGTTTTATATAGTTTTCAGTTACTGTTTTTCTAAATTCTTTATAATTTTCATAACCGATTTTCTTTACATAATGACTTATCGTACATGCTGTATTCATGAAAAATTGTTCAGCAAATTCCATTTGAGTTAATTTACAAAATAACTCAGTGTTATTTTCAATTCAATCTTCCATTTCATGCTCAGTTTTTGATAATCTAACTTCAACTTTATGTTTTACTACCATAATTAAATTTTATCATTTTATTGAATTTTTATGAAGATTTATTAACATATCATTAATTTTTTTGAAAATTTGTGAATTTTTTAAACTTTTTGAGTAACTAAATGGCGAAGGATGGGATGTTATTAAAATTATTTGATCTTCTAAATTAATTAATGGGATAACTTCTTCAGCCTTTTTACCCATAAATAAAAAAATTAGATTTTTTTGTTTATTTGAAATAAAGTTTAAAAAATTAAAAGTAAAAGTTTCTCAACCAATATGTTTATGAGAAAGAGGTTTTCCTTTTTCTACTGTTAAAATAGTATTTAGTAATAAAACACCTTGTTTAGATCATCTTTCTAAATTTCCATTTTCACTTTGAAAATCAGGATAACTATTTTTTATTTCTTTATATAAATTATTTAACGATGAGGGAATTCTTTTAGATTTGCTTGAAAAAGCCAAACCATCCGCAAAACCTTCTGTATGATAAGGATCTTGTCCTAAAATTATAACTTTTAAGTCATTAAAATTTGTAATTTCAAAAGCTTTGAAAATATCTTTATAATCAGGAAAAATAGTTGCTTTTTCATATTCTTTTTCAATTTTTTCACAAATATTCAAAAAATATTTTTTACTTTTTTCTTTTTTTAAAAAATTAAAAACTTCTTCTTGATTCAACATATTAAAATTATAAATAAAAAATAAAAATAACACTTTTTTTATTATAATTTAATAACTATGAGTAATAAAGAAAAGAATATTCAAAATATAATAAATCATTTAAAAAATTCAGGTTTTGTTTTTCAAGGTTCTGAAATTTATGGAGGTTTAGCAAATACTTGAGATTATGGTCCTTTAGGTGTTCTACTTTCTAAAAATATTAAGGACTTTTGATGAAGAGAATTTATAACTAAAATACCAGAAAATTATGGATTAGATTCTAAAATTTTAATGAATCCAAAAGTTTGAGAAGCATCAGGTCATGTTTCAAATTTTTCCGATCCATTAATAGAAAATAAAAAAAATAACAAAAGATATAGAGCTGATCACATTATGGAAGAACTTTTTCCAGAAATAAATGTCAATAAATTATCAAATGAAGAAATTACAAAACACTTAAGAAATAACGTTAAAAACTATGATAATAGTGAAACAGATTGAGGAGAAATTAAACAATTTCACCTTATGTTTGAAACTCATCAAGGAGTTGTAGTAGATAAAAAAGATAAAATTTATTTAAGACCTGAAACAGCACAAGGAATTTTTGTTAATTTTAAAAATATACAAAGAACAATGAGGGCGAAAATTCCTTTTGGAGTAGGACAAATTGGTAAATCCTTTAGAAATGAAGTAACTCCAGGAAATTTTATTTTTAGAACTAGGGAATTTGAGCAAATGGAACTTGAAATTTTTAGTTCTCCAGAAGATTCACTAGCAATATACAAAAATTATTTAGAAAAAGTGTGAGCTTTCCTTTTAAATATAGGAATTAAGAAAGAATCTATTAAATTTAGGGAACACTCTAAAGAAGAGTTAGCTCATTATTCTCAAGCAACAAGTGATGTAGAATTTTTATTCCCTTTTGGTTGAGGTGAATTACTCGGAGTTGCACATAGAGGTGATTTTGATTTAACATCACACAGTAATTTTTCAGGAGAAAAATTAGAATATTTAGATCCAGTAACTAATAAAAAATACATTCCGCATATTATCGAACCTTCTATTGGGATGGATAGATTACTTTTAGCTTTAATTGTAGATGCCTATGAAGAAGAAAATATAGAAAATAATGATACAAGAATAGTTTTAAAATTAAATAAAGATATCGCCCCATATAAAGTAGCAGTTCTTCCTCTTGTTAAAAAATTATCAAAAGAAGCAATGGAAATTTTTAATTCATTAATAGAAGATAATATAAGTGCTTCATTCGATGAAAGTGGAACTATTGGTAAAAGATATCGTCGTCAAGATTCAATAGGAACTTTTTATTGTATAACTTTTGACTATGATTCTTTAAACGATAATAAAGTAACTATTAGAAACAGAGATACAATGCAGCAAGAGAGAATTTTCATTGCAGATATTAAAAAATATATTAAATAAATTAGGAAGGTAAATGAATAAAGAATTAGTAAATAAAATAATAACTGAATTGGATATAATTTCAGTTATTTCCAGTTTTTTACCTTTAGAAAAAAGAGGAAATAACTATTTGGCCATATGTCCATTTCACCAAGATAGCAAACCATCATTAACTATTTCTCCTTCTAAAAAAATTTTTAAATGTTTTAGTTGTCAAGAATCAGGAAATGTTCTAGATTTTGTAATAAAATTTAATAATTTTTCTTTTACCAACGCACTAAAATACTTAAACGAAAATTTTAACTTAAATTTGAATTTGGATGAAATGTCTTCTTTTGAAAATAAACCCCTATATAATGAGTTTGAACAAAAATTAATTAAAGCAAATGAAGATGCCAATATGTTATTTAAATTGTTCTTATTAAATCAACAAAAAAGTAATTTTGAAATTTCCAGTTTTATTCAAAATCGCTTTATAAATGACGAAATAATAAAGGTTTTTGAATTAGGTTTCGCTCCAAATGATAATAAAATTATTGAACTTTTATCTTTAAAAAATAACCAAAAAGACATATTAATTAATGCATCACTTATAACTGAAAACGAAAACTCTTTTTTTAAAAACAGAATTATGTTTCCTATAAAAAATCAATTTGGAAACATTGTAGGATTTTCAGGAAGAGTTATTTCTGATAAAAGTAATCAAGTTAAATATTTAAATTCAGCTCAAAATAAAATTTTTTCAAAATCAAAAATACTCTTTAATTATAAAAATGCGATTGATTTTTTAGGAACAAAAAATGAATTAATAATTTGTGAAGGATTCATAGATGTTATCGCTCTTTATAAAGCAAACATAAAAAATGCCGTTGCATTAATGGGTACTGCTTTAACTGAAGAACATATTAAATTGTTGCTAAACAAACATGTAATTCTACTTTTAGACGGCGATAAAGCTGGTGTAGAAGCTACTAAAAAATCTCTAAAAATTTTATTAAAAAATAATATAAAAGTAGAAATCATTAAAAATGATACAAACTATGATCCAGATGAATATTTAAACATTTTTGGACAAGAAAAACTCAAGGAAATGCTTAATAATAGAATATCACCCCTTTCTTTTTTATATAAAGAAATGATTATTAATGTAGATAAAAATGATTTTATATCAGTTGATAATTTTATAAAAGACTTTAAAGATTTTTTAGTTTTAGCTGATTATAAAGAAAAATCCTTTATTTTAGAAAAAATTGAAAGAGAATTAAACATAAATCCTAAAATTTTTAATCTCCAAAACAATGAAATAAAATACAAAAGTTTTTCAAATTATAATCAAAACCCAAATAAACAAAAAAAAGTATTAAATTTAGAGAGTAATGTAGAAAAAATAAGAAAACAAATAATAACTTCCATTTGTCTTATAGAAGAGATTGAAAAAAATTTTATGCAAAATTCTGAAAAATTCAATCTTCTTGTTTCTGATAAAAAAAATATTAATAAAATTCTTAAATATAAAACAGTTCAAGAAAAAACACAAGCTCTAAATGAAAGTCAATTATTTATAGAAACTTATGCAAAAGATCTTAATGATTTAAATGTTTTAATTAACAATTACAAAAAAATCAATGAAAAAATAAAAGTATTCAAGATACAAAATATAATAAAAGAATTAGAAAAAGAAAAAGAAAATTGTTCTGATGTAAATGAAAAAGAAAGAATTGATGAAAAAATTTTATCATTTATTTCATTATTGAATAAATAAAATTATTTTTATGGTATAATTTTTTATACTTTTTAATTGATAAATTTAATTAAAATCTAAAAAACTTAAGGTGACAAATGGCTAAAGATAAAAACTTATCAAATTCATACATAATAGTTATAAATGCATTACAAAAAGAGTTAGCAAGACAAAAAAAGAAGAAAAAAGACAAAACTTTCCTTACTCAAGATGAAGTTTTTAAATTTTTATATGCAAAAAAAATTTATATAGATGAAGATGAAGCAGTGGACTTACTTCCAATTTTAATTTCTGAAAAAATCTTAAATGACGAAAGTGATAAAGATGATTTTGACGAAATAAATGAAAAAGAGATAGAAAAAGAAATATCTAAATCTAAAAAAAGAGTTAAAAATAAAAAGATATCTGATGAAGATGTTGATTTTGATGATATCGATGAAATTGATGATTTAGAATTAAAAGATTATGATTCTGATGATGTTTTATCTATGGAAGATGATGAAATTTTTGAAGAAGATTTTAACTTAAACGATTCTCAATACAGAAATAAATTAACCGAAACTAATGATATTATAAAATGATATATGCGTTGAATTGGTAAATATGGAAAATTATTAAGTCAAGATGAAGAAATTGCTCTTGCTAAGCAAATTAAAGAAGGTGGTAGAAAAGGTAGAAAAGCTCGTCACACATTAATTAATAGAAATTTAAGACTGGTTATAAATAATGCCAAAAAATACAAAAATAGGGGTTTATCCTTTATAGATTTAATTTCTGAAGGTAATTCAGGGATTTTAAAAGCCGTTCAAAAATATGAATTTGAAAAAGGATATAAATTCTCAACCTATGCAACTTGATGAATTAGACAAGCAATAACAAGGGCAGTTGCTGATCAAGCAAGAATCATAAGAGTTCCTGTTCATATGGTAGAAACAATTAATAAATTGACTAAAATTGAAAGAGAATTACATCAAAATTTAGGAAGAATACCAACAGATGAAGAGATTGCTGAAAAAATGGAAGATGATTTTACAGCTGAAAAAGTTCAATATATTAGAAAAATTAATATTGATCCAATTTCATTAGATAAACCAATTGGTAAGGAAGATGATTCATTCTTTTCTGACTTCATAAAAGATGAAACTGTAATTTCTCCTGTTGATTTTGCTTCAGGAAAAGAATTGGAACAAATTTTAAAAGAAATGCTTCATAAAAATCTAGATGAAGATGAAAGAATCTTAATAATGAAAAGATTTGGTGTTGGTGAAAACGAACACGGAGAAAGATATAGAATACATAGTTTAGAAGAATTAGCTAATGAAAAAGGTGTTTCAAAAGAAAGAATAAGACAAATTGAATCAAAAATTTTAAGAAAATTAAAAATAACTCAGAAAAAAAGAAAATTAAAAGATTATTACCAAGGTGAATAATTCAAAAGAATTTTCTTTATTTCTTGATTCAATTTTCCCTCAAAATTCTAAAGAAGATTGAGATAAGGTAGGGTTTTCATACTTTTTTGATAATGAAATTTCTAAAGTTCTCATTTGTTTAGATTTAACTAAAAAAGCATTAGATTATGCGATAAAAAACAATTTTAATTTTATTTTAACTTATCACACTTTTCTTTTTTATAAAGGATATTTAAAAAACACTTTTGAAAAAGAACCTTACAAAAAATCAATGCATAAATTAATAAAGAAATATAAAATTAATGTTTTTTCAATTCATACCAATTTGGATTTTTTACCAAATAGCGGTGTTAAATCTATACTTGAAAAAATCAATTTAGAAGGTGATTTAACTCCTGTAAATAAATTTAATTCTATTGTTAATTTAAAAAGCGAAATCTCTTTTTTTGAATTGATAAACAAAATTAAAAATATGCTAAATTTAAATAATTTGCAAACAAATTTGCAAAAAAATAAAAAAATTAAAAAAATTGTAATTTTGCCAGGAGCTGCTGGTATTGAAAATATATTAGAAACTTATAAAGTAATTAAAAATAAAGCTCTTTACATCACTTCAGACTTAAAATGAAATGAATTGTTAACAATCAATAATCTAAAAATTGATTTATTGGTAGTTCCGCACTCAATTGAAAAAGTAAATATTGATTTTATGTATAAAATAATAAAAAAATCTTTAACCAATTTAAAAGTAGAAAAATATTTGGAAAATGAATTTATAATAAATATATAATAATTTAAAAATTAAAAGGAAAAATATGATTAAATTAGGATCACACGTTTCATTCAAAAAACCCAATTACTTATATGGAGCAATTGAAGAATCTATAAAAAATGGTGCAAATTGCACAATGATTTATTTAGGAGCACCACAAACAACTTTAAGAACAAATGTTTCTAACTACAAACTATTTGAATATTTAAAAGACTATAAAGAAATAATAAAACCAGAAGACATAGTGGTACATGCACCATATATAACTAATCCAGCAAATCCTGAAAAAGCTGATTTTGCTAATAAATTTTTAATAGAAGAAATAGAAAGAATGAATTATATAGGTGCTAAATATTTAGTTTTACACCCTGGTTCCCATACTACATTTTCTAGAGAAGAATCACTTAAACAGTTAATTAAATCCCTAACTTTTATTTTAAATAATACAAAAAATGTAGAAATTATACTTGAAACTATGTCTGGAAAAGGTTCTGAAGTAGGAATTAACTTTGAAGAATTACTTTTTGTTTTGAATGAAGTGAATAATCCCAGAACAGGAATTTGCATTGATACCTGTCATATTTGAGATGCAGGTTATAATTTGGAAAATTATGACGAATTTATAAATGAATTAAAACAAAAAAATATTTTAAAACATTTAAAAGTTATTCATCTCAATGATTCGAAAAATCCTTTAAATTCGCACAAAGATAGACACGCAAACATTGGAGAAGGTTTTATTCCTAAAGAAATTCTTAAAAAAATTGTACACGATCCTTTATTTGATAATATACCTATTATATTAGAGACTCCTTGAAAAGAAGAAGGACCAATTTATGATAAAGAAATTGCTTTTCTGCTAGATAAAGAAAATAAAAATAACTAGGTTTTACCCTAGTTTTCTTTTATCAAAATTTCTGCTGCCTTACAGATCATAGCAGCATTATCAGTGCAATATTCCAATTTAGGAATTATAGAATTTGAATGTAGTTTAACAAATTCATTTCTTAAATGTTTATTAGCAGAAACTCCACCTGCAAGAACTATAGAATTAGGTTGAAATTCTTCAATTGCCATTTTTGTCTTTTCTATTAAATAATCAACAATAGTTTTTTGAAAAGAATAAGCTATTTCTTCAACAGGAACACTTAATCTTCTATTTTCAAAGTTATTTATAATATTTATAACTTGTGTTTTTATACCACTTAAAGAAAAATCGTATTTTCCTTCCGTTTTTGGTTTTGAAATTTTTATATTATTAACAAATTGACTTTGTTTGCCTATATTATCAAAATATATTTTATCAATAATTGGTCCGCCAGGAAAGGATAAATTTAATTTTCTAGCTATTTTATCATATGCCTCACCAACTGCATCATCTAAAGTTTCGCCAATTATTTCTATTTGCTTAGGATTTTTAGCATATAAAATTTGAGTATGTCCCCCAGAGACTAAAAGGGAAATAGCCGGATAAATTATTTCATTATCTATTGCACCTGAAAAAAAATGACCATTTAAATGATTTATCGGAAATAAAGGTTTATTTAAAATTAATGAAATTGCTTCTGCAAATAATTTCCCTATTTGCAAAGAACCAATTAAACCAGGTTCTTTTGTAAATGCTATATAATCTATTTTATTTAAGTCTATTATCTTTTTTATTTCTTCTAAAATAATAGCTATATTATTAACATGTTCTCTTGAAGCGATTTCCGGAATTGTACCTCCATATTTAGCATGAATTTTGATTTGACTAAATGTAATATTAGAAAGTATTTTACCGTTTTTTAAAATAGCTACAGATGTATCATCGTGTGAAGTTTCTATACCTAATATTGTCATTTTTCTTTATTTTTCCTTTATTTTATTCAAATATTCTTTTAATTTTTGTTCATTTTTATTATTACCAAATTCAAAAAATTTATTGTTTTTTATTTCTGAAGGTAAATATTGTTGATCAACATAATTATTTAAAAAATCATGTGGATATAAATAATTTACCCCGTGATTAAATTTTTTAGCACTTTTATAATGAGAATCTTTTAAATGATCTGGAATTTCATATATTTTACCATTATCAATTAATTCAGAAACTTTTTGCATTGCTTGATAAGTTGAGTTGCTTTTTGGACTTAATGCCAATTCAATAATGATAGTAGAAAGCGACAATCTAGCTTCAGGCATTCCAAGTCTTTCTGCTGAATCAATTGCTGCCATAACTTTCAAAGAAATGTTAGGATGAGCAAGACCTATATCTTCATATGCAACACAAAGCATTCTTCTATATAAACCATCAAAATCTCCGCTTTTAATAATTAACATACCATAATATAAAGCTGCATCAGGATCACTCCCTCTTAATGATTTGTGAAAAGCACTTAAATTATTATAATGTGAGTCAGCATTTTTATCGCTGTAAAAATTAACATTTGGTAATAATTTTTCGATAACTTCTTCACTTAAAGGTTCATTTTTGCTTAAAGTTAAAACAAAATCTAAATTTCAAAAAATAGTTCTTATATCAAAATTTGATAAAAATATTATTTTTTCTATAATTTCTTTTGCTAAAATGAAGCTTTTTGAATGAAAAAAATTTATTATTTCTTCCAAAGAAGGCTTGTTGAATTTTAAAATTTGCATTCTGCTTCTAATTGCTGGATTGATTTTAAAATATGGGTTTTCTGTTGTTGTTGCATAAATTATAATTTGGTCTTTTTCCAAATAACTTAAAAGTAAATCTTGTTTATCTTTATTTAAACGATGAATTTCATCAATAATCAAAATGTCATTATTTTTAATTTTCTCTAAAAGCGAATCTTTATTTTCTATAGTTGCATTAAATGTAGTGTATTTTAAATTAAGATTTAAAGCTAAAACATTTGCAACTGATGTTTTTCCAATTCCGCTTTCTCCATAAAAAATAAAAGATGTTCTGTTTTTTAATTCAATTACTCTATTTAAAAGAAATTTAATATGCTCTTGACCTATAATTTCATCCAGTGTTTCTGGTTTAAATTTTTTCAAATCTAATTTTTTATTCATAAATTTTATCTATTTTTTTTGTTATTTTTTGAATAGCAAAATTTTCTATTTTATTTTTTACTGTGTTTAGGTGAATATCAACCACTAAACTAATAGATTCTTTTATTTCTTTTGCGTTTTTTTCTATTGTTTCTGCGTTTTTTAAGATTTTTTCAGTTTGTGTTCTTATGTGTTTAAGAGAATTATCTAAAATTTCATTTTTCATTTTATCAAATTGTTCTAAAATATCCTTTTTTTCTTGGAAAGTTATTTCAGCATCTGCTATTTTTTCCCTTTCCATTATAAAGTGTTTAAGTAGTGATAAAAAAGGAATTAAATAGGCAGGTCTTATAACATACATATTTTCATAATCAAATACCTTAGAAATTAAAAAATCCTTTTCTGGTTCTAATTCACTAACTAAAATAGCAAAGTCTGCTTGTTTTTTAGTTTGGTCTCTTTTTAATTTATCATAATAATCAGAATTCTTTTTATTACCTGTTTCACCTTGACTTTTTGCTTCTATTATTATTTTTCCTAATAATTTTTTATTATTATTTCTACTATAAATATCATATAAAAAATCTGCTTTAGTATGATCTTTAACTTCATTATCTTTATAAAAAGAACAGTTGTTATCAAATGAAAGATTTTCAGAAGCTTGAGAAATTATTCAGTTTTCTAAATCTTCCCCAATAAGTTTTATATTTACATTTTTTTTCCTTTGTAAATCATTTATAGTAGTTTTTAACTCGGTATTTTCCTTAATTCATTTTTGTATTTCATTTGAATGTTGAATTTCTTTTTTAGTCATTTCTACTTGTGATTCACTTTGCATATTAACTTTAATATTATTCATTCTTTCTACTAAAGTTGCGTTTTCTTTTCTTATACTTTGCAATGAATCAAATAATTCAAGATATTCTGGAGATTTTTTATATTCATTTATAATGTTAATTTCAGCATTAGCTAATGTATTTTCTAATTGCATTTTTTCTTTAATTAAGTTTTCTTTTTCAGAAGTTAAATTATCGATTCTCTTTATTTTTTCTGTAAATTCTTCATTATTTCTAAAATCTTTTATAGCTTTTAAAGAGGCGTTTTCTAATTCTTGTTTATGATTTTTTATTATATTATCTTTTTCAGTTAATTTTTTTTGTAAATCAGTAAATTCTTCACTAGTTTTATACTCATTTATAATATCATTTTTAGATGTTTTTAATTTAGTTTCTAATTCTGTTTTTTCTTTAATTAAATTTTCTTTTTCAGAAATTAAATCATCGATTCTCTTTATTTTTTCTGTAAATTCGTCTTTTGTTTTAAAATCTTCAATAGCCTTTAAAATTGCATTTTCTAGTGTTTGTTTATGATTTTTGATTATATTATTTTTTTCGTTTAAATCATTTTTTAAATTAATGAATTCTTCACTAGTTTTATACTCTAAAAGTGCTTGATTTTTAGCTGTATTAAATAAATCCTCGTCAATCTTTGAACGAACTTCATTTAAATAACTTTCTACTCCTTCATCCTTATATTCATCTATAAAGAAAAAATCTCCTTTTTTTGCATCTTCCAAGATTTCAAATTTTATTCTTGGTTCATGTTCTATAATTCTAACTTTTATTTTATTTCCCATTTTTTACCTTTCCATATATAAATAATATTATATTAATTTTACATTTAAACAGTAAAATTTCAAATTTTATTTTTACATTTACTCTTTTAAAATAAAATATTTACATTTTCCCATATTTTCTAAATAAATTAAGGAAAAGTACTCTCCATAAGAACAATAATATAAATTATATTTAGAATGAAAAATGATAGTATTTCCGTGTTCTGGACACAATTGCAATTCACTTGGTAAAATATATTTTCATTCATTTATTATTTCTTTTTTTGCAATAATTCTATTTACATTTTTATTAAATTCATTAAAAATTTTTAAACTTCATTTTAATTTTCAAAAGTCTTTTTTATCAATTTTTCTTTTTTTATATTCAAGTTTAAATTTTTTTCACTGATTTTTATTTTCATTTTTAAAAATTAAAAAATCATTAATCGATTCAACATATTTATATACAAAGATAAATTGATATTCTTCTTCTAAAAATGATTTATTTTCCTGTAAAAAATTAAAATATTCGTGTTTAGTATGTTTGTGTCTATTAAATTTAGAATAGAAAATTATAATTATTCCTATAATAGTAGGAATAAAAATTAAAAGCATTAAAAATAGTATAAGTAACCACTCTAAACCGGAAGAAAAAAGTAAAATAAATAAAGAAAATAAAAATAAAATTAATACATAAAATAAAATTATTATTATTTTTTTTACAATATAAATAATAATATCTTTACGGTAAAAGAAACTATTGAATTTTTGTCTATTTTTTTTATATTCAATAGGTTTTTTCCTATCAAATAATCATTCATTTAATTTTTTTCAAATTATATAATAAATGAAAATTAAAGCTGATTTAAATAAAGTGTTAATTATTAATGAAGATATAAAATCAAAAAATTTAATATTTCAAAATCAGTTTTTTATAAAAATATCTGGTTTTTTTTCTTGTAAAATATTTTGAAATTGCTCAATTAAATTGTTAGATATTAAATGAAAAATATTAACGAATGAAAAAATAGTAGTTAATATTAGAACTGCTATTTCTATATAAATGGTAGGATTCAAAAATTTATTTTTTATTTTCATTTTTATTATTTCTGATAAATCTGAAAATTCAATAAATTTTTTTACTTTAAAAATTTTATTTTTTTCTTTTTCACTTAAAATAACGTATAAAAAAGCAATTATATAAAAAACTGTTATTGTCAATCAAATAAAACCCATTTTAAAATACCTATAATGTAATAAAAGTAATAAAAAAATGGCGGGGCAAACAGGATTTGAACCTGCGCGGGCGGTTAAGCCCCTAACGCGTTAGCAATGCGTCCTCTTCAGCCTCTTGAGTATTGCCCCCCAAGTTTTTACTATATAATTATATAATAATTTGCTTAAATTAATAAGTAATTTTTGCAAATTTATTAAAACAGAAATAAAATGTCACCCCCCATTCCCAATATAAAATGTCACTTTT
>NZ_JBTGVC010000008.1:0-37498 GCF_054343375.1 Mycoplasma sp. Z386 | reverse complement strand
ATGATTTATAGGATTAAAAAGTAATATTTATATTCTCAAATTTTTAACTTGGGTTATTTTGTTGCTTTTCGTTTTCTAATCGTGCTTCTTCTAATGCTTGTTCTTTAAGTGCATTTATTTTTGCAATAGTTTTTGTTTCCTTGCTTCTTAAAGCTTCTAAATAGTATTGTCTTCTTTCGAAAATTACATGTTCTACTTCATATATAGCATCACTTCTTTTGCTTTCAACATAAGAAATAGCATATTTTATTATGTGATCTTCTACATACTCTTGAAAATTTGCACCTCTTGTGTCTTTACTATCGAGAATTTCATTGGCTTTTGCTATTTCATAGTCATCTCCTTCTAGTATAAGAATTGTTTTTCTTGCTTTTTGTATAAGATCTTCAATAATTTTATTTACTTTATCTGATATTGTTTTTAGTTCATCAAAAGTAGTTGCTGAATTTACAGTGTTAGAAAATTGATTTTTAGCTTCACTTCCTTCTCTTAAATTCTTATAAATTAAATGTAAAAGTTTAGGTTTATAAGATTTTATTAATCTATCTTTTTGTTTCTCTCTAGTTTCTGTTGCTTCATTTTTAATTTCTTCTAATTTAGTTACATTAGGTGCTAAAGAAAGTTTATTAATTAACTCTTCTTTTTTAGCTTTGAACTCAGAATTCTCTTCTACTTCACTACCTTCTATACTATCAATAACTTCTCTAACTTCCTGTACTTTTTCGTTAAATTTGACATTTGATTCATTTATGATTTTTTTCAACTCTGCTTGATTTTCTTTATTAGTTTCAATTTGTTGGTTCAAAAAATCATACTCACTATGTCCTACTAGTTTAATAATAGATGTTCTCGCTTCATTTAATGAAGTTGCAAGTGAATTTTGTGCAGTTTCTTTAGCTTCAGTAATCTCTTTCAAAGTTGAATTATAATTATTAACAATATTTAATAAATTAGTTTTTTCTTCTCCTTCTGCTAACTTATTAATTTCATTTTTTGCAATTATACGAACCTGTTCTTTTTCCTGTTCATTTATTGCTTTGGATTTAATAACTTTAACTTCATCAATAGTATTTGCAGATATTAACTCATTTGTTAACTCTTCTTTTTTTGTTTCATTAGTTAACTTAGCAATTTCTGCTTCTGCTTCTTTTTTAGCAATTGCTAATTCTTTAGCCAATTGTTTTTCAATTTCTTGTTTTACTTTATTTAATTCTTCAAGAGTTGTTGCTGAATCAACTTTTGATTTAAGATTTGTTTTAATATCATTGTCTTGAATTTTATCTGCTCGAAGATGATTCTTTCTTTTCTCTTCATTTAATTCTTCTTGTTGTTTTGCTTTTGCCTTATTTATTATTAAGTTAATTTCATCTCTAGAAGTAGCATTATTTAATTGATTATTTAAATCTGCTTTTGTAGTTTCATCAATTATTTTTACTATTTCTCTTTTAGCTTGTGATTTTAAAACTTCGAGTTCATTTTCCAAATCTATGGATATTTCCTTTTTAATCGTATTAATTTCTTCAATTGTAGTTGCTGAATTAATTCTTTGTTTATATTTGGATTTCTTATTTTCATCAAGTAGTTTATCTGCTTCTAAATTAGCTTCGGCTTTTGCTTTTGTATAATCACTTTGATTATTATTTTTACTGTTTCAAAAAACAGCTGTAGTTGTTCCTATTGATGTTGCAAGTGCTGTTAATGCTAATCCACTTATTAGAACTTTTACATTTGGTTTTGCCATAATTACCTCTCTTTTTATTATTTTATTTTTAATAATATTCTTTAAAATATAAGTTATATATTATCTTTGAATTGCAAGAATAATTACTACTACAAATAAAATTATGTATGCGATTCAATAAATAATTGTTGTTCAAATAGATCTTCTTGTTCAACCACTTGTTAAAGCAGAGTTTTGATCTGATTTTTCTACTTTTTGCACTACGTTGTTTTTAAATACTAAGAAATGTGATTTATTTAAACTGTAGTTTTCAATAACACCATATTTATAATTCTTTTCTTCCACAAATCCTATGTGTTTGTTTTCATAATTGATGAAAGACAACTCGTGTGATAATTTATTTTTCTTATAGTAAATTGCATTTTCATCTGAGTAGAATAACTCTTCTGAAACTTTAATTTTTTCCATTAATTTATCACTTGATTCTTTAGTTGCTTTTTTAACTAAAAGTAATAGTTTTTGTGAATAATCATCTTTAAATGCTTGATCTAATGATTCTAATGCTTTAGATACTAAATCTAATTCACTTTTGATTTGGTTATTGTCTTGAGTTGATGTAATCATTGTTTCATCATAAGAAGAAGCAATTTTTTCAAGTTTTTGTGAATATACTGCTAATGCTTCAAGTTGTTTTGAAGGAGCTAGATTATAGAAGTTTGAGTATTTTGTTGGTTCTTTTTTATCTTCGTTAATATAAACTTCTTTAACTACTTCATTTACCACTTCTTTTTCAATATATACTGGAACTTCTTTAACTACTTCCTTAACTACTTCTTTTTCAATATATACTGGAACTTCTTTTACAACTTCCTTAACTACTTCTTTTTCTACAAAAACAGGTTTCTCTTTTTCAACAATAACTTTTTCTGGTTCTTTATCTAAAGATTCAAGAATTTTTTTCTTTAAGTTTTCAATTTCTTTTCTTAAAGCTTCTTTATCAGAATTGCTGTCTCTTAATTTTTCCATTAAAACAGCAATTTCTTTTGCATAAGATCCATTAGAATTTTTAAATAATTCTTCAAGATCGGCCATTTGTCTGTTTAATCTTTCTATTTCTCTATCTTTGCTTGAAAGTTTTCTTTCTGGAATGTAATCATCATTTGCTGGGAAGTATGTTTTGTGATCAGCAAGAATTTTGTAATCAACTATTTCTTTTAAGAATTGATCTGCTTGTTCTTGATTTCTTAATCTTGAAGTTGGGAAGATGTAAAATTCTTCCATTGCTTCTTCATACTTGATATCTCCATCAAATTTTTCTGTGTTTAATTCAAATTCAAAACCATCTTCAGTTTTATCCATAATTAGTAATCCACCAAAGATTCTTTTTTCTGTTTGGAATCAAATTGCACTTTCATATCCTACTGCTAAGAATCAGTTCATAGCTTCTTTTCTTGTTTTAAATAAAGCTAATCCGTGTTTTAGTTTTGGGTGTTTTAACACTCATGGGTAAGTTTTAGAGAATTTTTTATCAAAGTCTCTATTAAATTGGCATAATAAACGTTTCATAATTTTCCTTTTATTTGTTTTATTTCTTTTGGGATAAAATATAATACTTCATCTAATTGGTTCTTTTATTTAAATCTTTTTAAACTTTATTTAAATTAGTTATTACTTTATATTAATCTTGATTTATTTAAATATTTTTTAAAATATTAATCCTTTTTAAATAACGAAAAAACAACTTTAAAATTACTTTTAAAATCGTTTTTTATAAAATTAAAAACAAGAATAATAAAAAAATTAATAAGAAAGTTCTATATATATATATATATATTATAGATATTAAATTTTGGGTTTAATAATTCCTTATATTTTTGTGTTTTCATAACTTATAATATTATACATTAAAAAAGCAAAATATAGGGTTTTTACCGTGTAAACAGAAATATTTGAGCTAATATTCATTAAAATTAAAGATTTAGTTTTAATTTTAAACAATTAGGCTTTAAAATTTTCAAAATTTCTGTTTGCTTTATTGTCTTGAATAATTAAATTTAAATTTACTAAATTAAAAAAAGACATAAATTAGATATCTACATTTATGTCTCTATGAAAATAAATTTATTGAAAATTAATTAATTTATTTAATTAAATAATTCAAGTAATTCTTCTAAATTAAGTTCTGCAGTTGATGAAACTATTTTATCTGCAATACTTCAATTTTCTTTTTCGTTATGTGTGATAGCTACTGTATGAATATTAGCATCTTTTAAACCTTGAACACCGGCAATTGCGTCTTCAAAACCAATTGTTTCTTCTGGTTTTAAATTAAGTCCTTGTGCAGCTTTTAAAAAAATTTCTGGATTTGGTTTTCCTTTAGAAACTGTTGCAGGATCAACGATAAAATCAAAATAATCAAATAATCCAATTTTTCTTAAAATTAATGGAGCATTATAAGAGCTTGAAGCAACTGCTAATTTTAATCCTTTTTCTTTTGCTGTGTTTAAAAATTCTTTAATATTAACTAAAATATCTTTTTGATCAATGTCTGTTTCTAATAATTTTTTATAATATTCATTTTTATTATTAGCCATTGTTACTATTTCTTGTTCACTTAATGAAACATTAAAAAGTTTTAAAATAGCATTTAAAGTATCAATTCTGTTTAATCCTTTTAAAGAACTATTTTGTTCTTCTGTGTAATTTAAACCAATTTTAGCTACTTCATTTTTTCAAGCTTTATAGTGTAATGAAGCGGTTTCTGTTATAACTCCATCTAAGTCAAAAATTAAACCTTTTATCATTTTTCAATAACCTCAAATTTTTGTTTTTTATTAGATATAATTACTGGTTTTTCATTTACATAAACTTCAAGATCGTTACCTGAAAGTTTTTCAATTGTAAAGTCTTTTCTATTAACAGTTACTTTTAATTTAGTATTTTTTACTAATATTGAATAAGTTAATTTTGTTCATTGTTTAGGTAAAATCGGAGCAATAAATACTTTTTTATCTAAAAACCTAAATCCTCCATATCCATAAACAATACTTTGTCAAATTGCAGCTAATGAACCTGCATGCACTCCTGCATCTGCAGAATGAAAATTAGTTCCCATATCAATATTTAAAGAATATTTAAATAATTTATACGCAATGTTCATTTTTCTTAAATCTACAGCTTTAATTGCATAAGTTGTAGGACTTAAAGATGAATCGTGAGTTGTAATAGGTTCATAATAATCAAAGTTTGCTGCAGCTACTTCTTTAGAAAATAGTTCACCTAAAACAAATGTAGAAAGAACAACATCTGCTTGTTTTACAAGTTGAGAACTTAATCTCTTGTGTCCTTCAGTGGTATTAAATAATTTTTTACCTGCATCACCTAATAATTGGAAAGGAGTAACATCAATTAAAGGAAGATTTTTGAACTCATCATTTTCTCATATGATGTTGTTTTCATTTGGTAATTGTTGTACTAAATTATCTCTAACATCTTTCATTAATTCCAAGTCTCATTGATAAGGTAATTTAGCTGCAATTTTATCTAAAATTGCCTGATTTTCCTTTGTATTTGATAATTCTTCTATATAGAAAATAGCTAGTTCTAAGTTTCTTTTAGCAATTAAATTAATAAAGTTATTATTTGTTATGTTACCTTTATATTCATTTGGTCCCATTACATTGCTAATATGATATTCTTTCCCTTTTTTCTCAACTCTAGAAGTTCAGAAAATAGCAGTATCAATAATCATTTCATAACCCATTTGCACCATAAAATCTTTATCATTAGTTACTTGGAAATATTGATCAACAGCAAAAGCAATGTCACCTGGAACGTGAATTTCTTGTTCTCTAGAAGCAATTGGAACTTGTTTTCCTGTAACTACATCAGGTTGCCCTCAATAAGGTGTCATTTCTCCTTCTGTTGGTCAAGCCATTTCTCAAGGATATTGAGCACCAATCATATTTTTTTCTGCAGCTTTTCTTCTTGCTCCTTCAATTCCTTTGTAACGGTATTCTAAAAGATTTCTTGCAACTTCCGGTTTAGTAAATAAATAGTTTGGAACAACGAAAAATTCAGTATCTCAATAACAATGTCCTTGATATCCTTCACCTGTTAATCCTTTTGCTCCTACTGACATATTTGAAGAATGTGTGGGAACAAAAGAATTCATATGATAAATTCCAAATTTTAGTGCTAATGCATCATATTCAGCATCTTTTTCACCTTCAATTTGAACATCAAATTGTTTATAAATTTCATCATATGCTTTCTTATTGTCTTTTACTAAATTCGAAAATTTTAGTGTTTCTAATAAAATACTTAAATTTTTAGCATTTTCTTTAACTTCATCAAAACTTAATATTGGATCTTTATCAACAGAAGTAGAAACTGACATTATTTTTTCTAATCTAAAGTTTTTTTCTGTAGAAATGGTTGTTTTAATTTCGTATCCCACTTGTCTACGAGACATTTTTAAAACATAATCATCATTTCCGCTTTCTAATAATTTTCCATTTAAGTAAGCTTTTACTTTCATATTATGAATCACTCATCTTTGTGATTCATTTGTTTGTTCTTGATATTGTAAAAGTGAAGGAGCAATTAAGATTTTTTTACCTTCATCAAAATGTTGAATTCCATGGTTTGTTGTTTGACCATTAATTAAAGGTAAAATTTTAATTTTTGAAGGTTCTCCACTTATTTGATTAATTTCTATTTCTTGAGCATAAATGTTTTTATTTATTTGTGAAACAACACGCTTAAAAGTTAAAACAAATTTTTTGGATTTTTTAGAAAATTTAATTTCTCTAAAAAGTAATCCGTTTTTTAAATCTAAAGACTTTGTATACTCCATTTTTTTATCGATCATAAAAATTTCATCATCAATATAAATAGAAGTTTGAATTAAGTCAGCTAAGTTAGCAATTTCAGAAACTTCTGTTTTGTCTCCTTGATTAAAAATTCCGTTTACAAAGAAATCTTCTTTGTTAAACACACTTCTTTCTTCATCAACTGCTCTTATTCCTAAATAACCATTACCTTGTGAAAAAATAGACTCTGTTTTTTTAGTTACAAGTGGATCGAAACCTGTTTGACTAATAATAAAATTTTTTGTATCATAAAATAATTTAGCCATTTTATTTTTCTAAGAACATAATAGACTCATACGGTCTTAAAGTATTCTTAATTCCTTTCTTATCTGTATATGAACTAATTAAAATTTCTTTATTTAAAATATTTTTAATATTTATATCTAATTCTTTTTTAGTTAAATTTATCAATGAAATAATTTTGTTATTAAAATCATCAAATCTTTCAATTTGAATAACACCATTATCTAATAATTTCATTTTTGAATTTCCGCTAATTAAAATTTCTTTATATTTTTTTCTTAATTGAATAATTGATTTATAAAAATTTAAAATTGAATCACTTCTTTGTTCTTGTTCAGCAACAGAAGATTCTCTATAATAACCTGATTTTTTAATTCAAGTTTTAGTTCCTTTATTAAATCCAAAGTTTTCAGTTTTATCTCAAACCATCGGTACTCTTGAATTATCTCTACTGTTTATATTGTGAAATCTTGTCATTTCTTGTTCTGTATATAATTTTTGTTCATCAACAAAAATTCTGTAAGCATTTAAAGCATCTACATCTCTGAATTCATGTCTGCAATTAAAAACAGGATTTTTTAGTCCAATTTCTTCTCCATATAAAATTGTTTGGATTCCCTTTAAAGAGAATTGGTAAAGAGCAAATGATTTTGCTGATTCTTTTCAATAAAGATTTTCATCACCTCATCTTGAAATAGATCTAGCTGTATCATGTGATGAACTAAAGTTAGTAATCATATAATTTTTGATTTCAGAATTGTTTTGATATTCAAGAATTGAAGAATTTGCAAAATCATTAGTATTTCAATTTGCATCATAACCATTTCTTCCTGTTTGTTTTCCTCAACCAATTCATCATGAACCAAAATTATAGAAGTTATCTGCTATTTTTTCTTTACCTTTTCCGTATTTTAATGCTGTATCTGGTTGAATTCCAGATGCTTCACCAATAAAGAAAACATCATTTTTTGTTTCATAAATTTTGTTTAAAAATTTTTGTAAATATTGAACCATTTTTGAACCAAATGAATGTTTAAATTTACCCTTATTTATTTCTTTATGAACATGTTGAATAGCGTCTAATCTAAATCCCCTTACCCCTAATTTATATCAAAAATCAATAACATCTACCATAGCATTAATAGTAAATTCTGATTCTCAATTTAAATCCACTTGTTCTTTAGCAAATAAATGGAAATAATATTTATTTAAAGAAGGTACATATTGTCATGCACTACCACCAAAAATTGATTCTTCTTTTCCTGGTTTATCTGTTCAAATGTAATAATTGTGTTCTTGGTTTTTCTCTGATTCAATAGCTTTTAAAAATCATTGATGTTTGTTTGAAGTGTGGTTTAAAACAATATCCATAATTATTTCAATGTTTTTTTCTTTTGCTTTAGAAACCAATTCTTTAAAATCTTCCATTGTTCCAAAAACTGATCATATTTTTTTGTAATCCAAAACATCATAACCTGCATCTGCAAACTCTGTGTCATAAATTGGACAAAGTCAAATTGCATCTACTCCAAGTTCTGATAAATAATCTAGTTTAGAAACAATTCCTTTTAAATCACCGTTTCCGTCATTGTTTGAATCTTTAAAAGATCTTGGGAAAATTTGATATATTACTTTTTCCCCTCATTTTTGTAAATTATCTTTCATTTTTCACTCCATTATTTTGTGTATAATCTCTATTATTTTACTACTAAAATAAAAATAAAAAAATTTTTTTATCATTTTTCAAAAATTCAAATAATATCAAATGTTATATCTTATTTGAGAATAAATAAAAATGCCCTATAATTGGGCATTTGACTAATATTTTTCTCTTATTTTTTCACCATATATAGAATTATAAATATTTTTATTTGTTTTCTAAAATTATAGATGTTTTTGCTGGTACTATATTTTCTTTTTTATCTTTTAAAGATATGTGTCTTGAAGATAAAACTAATTTATATTTATTATAATCAAAATGTTCTGGGTGGTCATTAAAATTATGAATAACTATTGCTTTGTTTGTTTTTTCTTTTACTGAAAAAACAACAAAATTTTCTCTTATTTCTTTATATTTTAATTTTCTATTTATTTCCTTTGCGGTATGTAGTCTAAAATATTTTGTTTTATTTCTAAATTTTAAAAGTTTTTTAAGAAAATCATAAACTTTTTCTTTAATTTTTCTATTTTGAAGATGATTTCATTTTAAACCATTAACGTAGTCTGTTGTTTTGTATGAATTATCAACAACAAAATCATTTTTATCATTTGATAAATTATTATCATTATTTAAAATTTTTAAATATCTATTATCGTGTTGTCCTGATTTATCTAGAGGTTTTGTTTGTAATAATTCTGTTCCTGCTAAAATCAATTGTCTACCTTGTGAAGTTAATTGCATCATTAAAGCTTGATTATATAAATTAATATTTTCGCTAAATGACAAGTTAGAAGTGGTTATTATTTTATCTCAAAGGGTAAAACCATCATGGCAAGCGGCATATTGTAATGTAATATTTGGCTCATTAGCAAAAACTGAATAAGCATCTTTTTCGATAAACTCTGAATTTGGATAATCAAATTTCTGTATATTTCCCGTAATTGAAACAAGAAAATCACTAAACTTACTGTAATTACTGGTTATAAGTCCTTTTTCATTATCTTCTATACTATCAGCACCTTTAATTGCGTTTCTAATAGTGTCATTAAAATAAGCAAACTTAATACTATTGGTATTTACTCCTTTAGTAAAAGAGTTTTCAAATTTTAAATCACTAAAAGGTCATGCTTCTCCGTGTAAAACAATATTTTTATTGATCTTTTTAAGTTCATCTTGCATTTTGCAAAGAGTTGTTTTATCAATAAAAGTTGATAAATCGAATCTAAAGCCATCTACTCCAAAGTATTTAGCAAAATATACTAAAGAATCAATCATCATTTTTCTTACCATTTTTGCTTCACTATTTAGAGCTGGTAAATCAACAGGAAAAACTTCAGAATTATTTCTAAAATAATAATTTGGAGTTATTGTTTCTAATAAATCATTAATCATCATATGGTTAAAAACAACGTCCATTATTATTGCTATACCATTTTTATGTGCTTCATTTACAAAGTGTTTAAATTCTCTTAATCTTGCATAAGGAACCTTAGGATCGGATGAGTATCATCCAGCAATTGAAAAGTAATTTAAAGGATCATAACCTCAGTTATAATTGGTTGTTCATCCTGTTCCTTCATTTTTATTTAAAATGTTTAAGTTTTTATCACTTAATGTATAAATAGATTGAATAGGTAGAAGTTGTAAATGAGTTATTCCTAAATCTTTTAAGTATTCAAAAATATTATTTTCCAAAGCAGCATTAAATGTTCCTAAACGATTCTTAAAGTTATTTTGATCTAAAAGTGAAGTAAAATCTCTAATATGTAATTCATAAATTAAAGGATCAACACCATTATTTAAATTAGTTTTTAAAGGGATAGTTTCTATTTCTTCAACTAATGTTTTTTCTCAATCAACAATTACAGCTAAAGGGATTTTTTGAGTTGTTCCTTCTCAATCAAAAGGTGCAAAAACTTTAGCATATGGATCAAAAATATATTCAAAAGGTTGATCTTTAGTTCTTTTTATTTTAAATAAATAATAATATCCTTCATAAATTTCAGAAATTTTTCCTGTTCATAAATCATTATTTCTTTTGCAACCGATTGTAGTAATCTTTTGCATTCTTTCATTTTTATTAAATATTTCAACATAAACTTCAGCCACATCTGGTATTCAAATTCTAAAAAAGAAGAAGTTATCTTTTTTAAAAATTCCTTGCGAACTTATTTTTTTAGAAACTCTTTCATCAATTCTTTGTACATTTTTATTTACAATTTCATAATTTCCTTTATATTCCATCATTTTTCCTCTTTTTTGATTTTAATATAATTATATTTTATAACATTTTTAAAATTTTTTAAAATTTAATGTATGATATTTGTTATATTAAATATAATATCAGCAAAATAAAATACCAAATTAATGGTATTTTAATTTTTATTGTTCTCCACCATCTTGAATCATTTCTTTTGCTTTTGCAAGTTCAACACTAAAGAATGATGTAACACCACGTTTTTGCATAGTTGCTCCAAATAAGTGGTCTACTTTAGTCATTGTTCCGTGACGGTGAGTAATAACTATAAATTGTGTTTTTTCTTTTAATGACTGTAAAAATTCTGCATAACGAATAACATTAGCTTCGTCAAGTGCTGCTTCTACTTCGTCCAAAATACATAATGGAATAGGTTTAGCTTTAATTATTGCAAATAATAAGGAAATTGCAATAATTGCTTTTTCTCCACCTGAAAACAGTTTTAAATTTTTAACTGATTTACCTGGTGGTTGAGCTATGATATCAATTCCTGTTTCTAAAATATTTTGTGGATCTGTATATTGGATTTGTGCATCTCCACCACCAAACATTGTTTGAAATACAAATCTAAACTCATTATTAACAATGTTAACAGTTTCTTGAATTTTATTAACAATGATTTTATCCATTTCACTAATAGCTTCAAGAATTGTGTTTTTAGCATCATTTAATTCTTCTTCATTATCTTTTAAGTTTGTGAATCTTTCTTCAACTTCTTCACACTCTTCTATAGAATCCAAATTAACATTTCCTAATTGTTTTATTTCTTCTTTTAAAGCATTAACAAGAGTTCTGGCATTTTCAATTTCCATTTCAAGTTTGAAATTATTTTGTGCAGTTTCTAAAGTTAATTGATAATGTTCTGTTAATCTTCTTTGACTTTCAGTTAAAACCATTTCAACTTTATTTTTATCATTTTCATGCTGAGCATTTACTTTACTTAATTCATAAAGTTCTTTTTCAACTTCATTTTTTTGATTAATATAAGGTAAAAGTTCATTTGCAAGAGAAGCAATTCTTGTTTTTTTAATTCTAAGATTTGCTGCCATTTCGTTTTTTTGGTTTGTTAATTCAACAAGATTATTACTAATTTCATCTGTTTTTGAAATTTCAAGCGCTTCAGAACTTACTGATTCATATTTTGCTCTTAAAAAATCGTATTTATCTGTTAAATCTACTCTTTTTTGTTTTGTGTTAGCAAGTTCATTTTTTCATTCATTAATTGTAGAAATTAATTCTTCTTTTTTATTTTTTAATTCTACTTCTTTTTGTTCGAACTCTTCTTTTTTCTTTAATAATAAAGGAATTATTTTCTTTAATTCATTAATGTTATCATCAAGTTGCATTAAACTATTATCTGTTTCTTCTTTTGCTCCACCAGAAATAACTCCACCAACTCTAATAATGTCTCCATCTAGCGATACAACCAAATATTTAAGTTGTAAAAGTTTGGATAATTTATTGGCATCTTCAATGGTTTTTGCTACAACTATATTACCAAGTAAAAAGTCTCTTAGTTTAAAAAATTCTTTATCTGTGTCAACAAGTTCTGAAGCAATTGCAACAAATCCAGGTTGTGTTTGTAAAGCAACTTTGTGTTCTTGTTTCATTTCTTTAGGTTGTATAGATGTTAAAGGAATGAAAGTAGCCTTACCACCATTATTTTCTTTTAAAAAGTTAACTGCTTTAACTGCTGTTTCAGGAACATCAACAACAATGTGTTGCAATGCACTTTTAAGAATTGCTTCAATTGCTGGTGCAAATTCTTTTTCAGCTTTTATTAAGTCAAAAACTGTTCCTTTGAATCCTTTACCAAATAAAGTTTTGTTTTCAACAATAGTTTTTGTACCTTTAAATAAATTGGTTTTATTGTTTTTGTGCTCTTCTAAAATTCTTAATTTAGTTTTAGCACTTTCGTGTTTATTGTATGAAGAATTTTTTTCAGAAGCCACTCTATAAAGTTCTTTTTCGATATTAGTTAATTCGTTTGAACTTTGAGAAATAGTTTCTTCTGTTTTTTGTTCTGAACTACGGAAATGCCCAATTCTTGCGTGTATTTCTGCAATTTCTTCTTTTAAACTAGCGATTTGTTCTTCTGGAGTTGCTTTAATATCTCCATTAATAATATCTTGTCTTCTTTGTGTTATTTTTGATTGTCTTAATTCTAATTGATGTATTTCATTTTCAACTTTAGTTAAATCATTTTGTAATTGATCTGCTTCTGTTTCTAATTTTAATTTTTGATTAGTATTTTCATTAATTGTAGTTGAGTATAAAGATAATTTTGATTCTAAATCATCTCTTTTTTCCATTATATTAGTTAATTCTTGTTTTAAAAATCCCATTTTATCTGTAAAAAACTTAAGATCTTCAACAAGAAGACCAACTTCTACAGATTTTAATTCAGCTGATTTTTCAATAAAAATTTTTGCTTTTTCAGCTTGTTTTTTTAATGGAATTAATCTTTTTTCAAGTTCAGCAATAATTGTTCTAACTTTATCCAAAGCTTCTTCAGTTGTTTCTAATTTTCTTAATGCTTCAACTTTTCTAGCTTTATATTTTGAAGTTCCTGCAGCTTCTTCAATAATACCTCTTCTATGTTCTGGTGAAGCTTCAGCAATATCACTAATTGTTCCTTGAGAAATAATCGCTAATGATGATTTGGAAATCCCAGATTCCATAGCAATTTCTTTAATGTCTTTAAATCTTGCTAATTCTCCATTGATATAATACTCATTTCCACCTTTTCCTCTATGTAAAACCCTAGAAATGGTGAAAATATCGTGTGGAACAGAAACTGCTTTATCACTATTATCAAAGGTTAAAATAACTTCTGCTTTGTCTAATTCTTTTACTGTCTTAGAACCAGCAAAAATCACATCCTCCATACTATCTCCCCTAAGGGCTTTAGAAGATTGTTCTCCTAATACTCATCTAATAGCATCATTGATGTTAGATTTACCTGAACCATTTGGACCAACAATTCCAACAACTCCACCATCAAAATTTAAAACCACTTTATCAGCAAATGATTTAAAACCTTGTGCTTCAACTTTTATTAATTTCATAATTACCTCTTTTTAAAAGTACTCAATGCATCTTTAGCTGCTGCTATTTCTGCATTTTTCTTATTTTTTCCTTTTCCTTTTCCAAAAATTTTACCATCATAATGTAATTCAGCATAAAATTCTTCGCCTATTTTTTGAACCCTGTATTCTCCAGGATGTTTTGTTATCGATTGTAAAATTTCTTGAAATTCAGATTTAGGATCTTTCTTTATTTCTAAAATCGATTTGTTTATAGTTTTGTATAAAGTTTTTTCAAGAAAATTTTCTAGAACTTTATCTCCTTGATCTAAATAGATAGCCGCTACTAAGGCTTCAAATAAATCAGCATTTGTTTTTTTATTATTAAGAATTTCCATAGCTCCTTTAGAAATTCTTAATAATTCATTTAATTTTAATTCAAAAGACAACAATGAAAGCGAATTTGTATCAACAATTTGGGATCTTTTAATTGTTGCTTCACCTTCATTAAAATTCTTATACTTTTGATAAATGTAATATGTACTTTTAAAATTTATTAGTGAATCACCAAGAAATTCTAAAAGTTCATAATTCTTTTCATTTTTATGTTCATTTGTAAATGATTTATGCGTAAAAGCCTGTATAAAAAGTTTTAAATCATTTGGTATTATATTAATGCTTTTTAAAAATTCTTCAACTTTTTTCACTTTAAGCAATAGCCTCTTTAGTTTTTTCTAAAACATCACTTTCAATTGCTATTTTTATTTGATTAAGAGCTCCTAAAAATGCTTTTGCGTCTGATGAACCATGTGATTTAATTACTATTCCGTTTAAACCAATTACTCAAGCTGCTCCAACATTTCTATAATCAAATCTTTCTTTTACTTCTTTAAATGCTCTTTTCAAAAATAAAGCAAAAATCTTTCTAAAAAGTTTTTTGGTTAATTTTTCTTTTAGTAATTTAGAAAAATTTAAAACCGTACCTTCCATCGTTTTTAGTGTTATGTTACCTGCATAACCATCAGCTAAAGCGATGTCAATATCTCCTTTTAAAAGATCTCTTGTTTCTATAAAACCTTTATAATTAAGACTTTGATTTGATTTTAATAAAAAGTTAGCATCTTTGTGATAATCATAACCTTTATAGTCTTCAGTTCCTATATTAATCAAACCAATTTTCGGTGATTTAACTTTAAATAAATTTTCATAAAAGATGCTTGAAATAATTCCTCATTGAACAAAGTATTCTGGTTTTACTATCAAATTAGCACCTGAATCTAAAAGTAAGAAGAACTTATTTTCAATTAATGTTGGAATCATTGGCATAAATGCTGCTCTTGCAACATTTGTAAGTCTTTTGATTTTTAAAGTTGCCATACCTAAATAAGTACCAGAATCTCCAGCAGATAAAACTGCTTTTGCTTGATTTTGTGCCACTAAATCTAAAGCAACAGACATACTTGTAGTTTGTTTAGAAACTTCACGCATATTATTCTCATTTGCTTTAGCAACATTAATTTCGTTAATGATTTCCACTTGATTGTTTTTTATATATTTATTTTTAAGAAGTTTTAAAATTTCCTTTTCATCTCCTATTAAAAAGATTTTATAATCACTATTTTCATCTAAAAACTTACTAACAGCAACTATTTTTTCTTTTAAAGGTGTATCTGTTCCAAGTAAATCAAAAGCAATTGTTTTCATTATTCAACTCCTATTAAGTAATGATAAATTTTTTGTTGTCCATTTTTTATTTCTACTTCTACATCGTATCTAGATTCAATGTAATTTAAAACTTCATTAGCATCGCTTTTTGTAGAATCTGTTCCGTAGTAAATGGTAACAATTTCAGTGCTACTTTTAATTAAAGATTCAATAACTTTTTTAGCAGCATCGTTGTAACTAGAAGCTGTTGCAATAATTTTTCCATTTGCTATTGCTAAATAATCACCTTCTTTAATTTTAATTCCATTCATAGTGGTTTCTCTACTTGCAATCGTTACTTCTCCTGTGCTTACGCTTTTAATTGCATCTTCCATTAGTTCTTTATTATCATCTCAATCTGATTCTTCATTAAAGTTTAAAGAAGCACTTATTCCTTGTATTTGTGTTTTGGTTGGAATTATAATAACTTTTTTGTCTTGAATGGTTTGAACAGCTTGTTGAGCACTTAAAATAATATTAGAATTGTTTGGTAAAATAAAAACTGTTTCAGCATTTATAGAATTAATAGCTTGAATGATGTCATTTGTTGAAGGATTATTTGTTTGTCCTCCTTCAATGATAAAGTGAACACCGTTTTCTTTCATTACATTTATAATTCCCTGACCTGTATTACATGAAACTAAACCGGATTTGTATTTTTTTTCTGTATTTTTAGTATCATTTGCAATATTTTTAGATTCATTTGCTTGAATAGTCATATTTTCGGATTTGATTTTAATAAATTCACCATATTTTTGAGCAGCATTTAAAAGCATTCCTGGTTTTAAAACATGACCGTGAATTTTTACTCAATCTTCATCTTTAACTACAACTAATGAAGTAGCCATTTTGGAAATTTCATTAACGATTTTATCTTTAGAAAATGTTTTAGGGTTTTTTAATTCAATAATGAATTCAGTACAGTATCCAAATTCACCTTCATAAATTTCTGTATCACTAACAAAATCAGAAATATTGACTTGTTCATCACTTAATTCAACTGGTTCATTGATTGTTAATTTGTACATCCCTTCTAAAATTAAACGAAGTCCTTCACCACCTGAATCATTAACACCAACTTCTTTTAAAACCGGTAATAAGTTTCTTGTGTTGTTACAACTAATTTTAGATTGTTCAACTGCAATTTTAAAAATTTCACTAATGTTAGTTGAAGGAGTAATTGTTTGTTCTAATTTTTCAGTAACTTCTCTTATTACTGTTAAAATGGTTCCTTCAACCGGTTTTAAAACTGAAGAGTATGCTTTAGAAGTAGCACTACGAAATCCTTCAATTAACTCAAAACTATTAATTTCTTTCTTATTAGCAAATGAATCGGCAAAACCTCTAAATATTTGAGAAACAATAACCCCAGAATTTCCTCTAGCTCCAAGTAACATATTTCTTGATATTTTTTGTGAAATTTCATCAATTCTAGTACTTTTTGTTTCTAAAATATTCTTAACTCCTGCAGAAATTGTAGTAGCCATATTGCTACCTGTATCACCATCTGGAACAGGGAAAACATTTAATGCATTTATTTTTTCTTTAGAATTAGCTAAATTGTTAGCACCTGAAATTAACATTTTTGCATATAATTCACCATTTAAAATTTTCATATTACTTAATCCCCTTTATATGAATATTTAAAGTTTCTAATTTTAGTTCGTTTTTTTGTAAGTGGTATTCAATAACTGATTTTATTTCT
Organism: Mycoplasma sp. Z386; assembly: GCF_054343375.1. Classification (NCBI taxonomy): domain Bacteria; kingdom Bacillati; phylum Mycoplasmatota; class Mollicutes; order Mycoplasmatales; family Mycoplasmataceae; genus Mycoplasma; species Mycoplasma sp. Z386. The sequence continues at coordinate 20,348 of NZ_JBTGVC010000008.1, read as the reverse complement.
TCAACTGCAGTTTTAACACTAACAGAAAATAACAAAATTATGGCTAAATTAATTTTTAAGCCATTATTTCCTTTAATAATAAAAATTGATTTTTCTCACTCTTCTCTTTTGAGAGCTTTAGCTAAAACATTTGCTTCAGTATTAATATTACAAAAACCATAAATTCCTGGTATTAAAGAAATTTTTTCTAAAAGTTGGTTTCTTAATTCTTCAACCATTTTCACCTCTTTAAAATAGATAACTATAAATATTTTAAATTATATAACATTTTATTCTTTTTAAACAGTAAAAAAAAGAAAAAAACGTTTATTTTTGAGTAAAATAAATTTTAAATTTTGAAAAAATCTAATAATAATTTTTCAAAATATTGACTTTCTATTTCTGAAAAATTAAAATAATTTATTTTTCCTTCCATTTTTTCTAATAAAAAATCGGCATTTTTACTTCAAAATGGTCCGTCAGTTATTAAAATAAAAGCTACTTTATTATTTTTTAATTCCTTATTTCTATTTATATAACTATCTATTATTTCTATAGGTTTTGAACCGCTATTAAAAAAGAAATTCACTTCAATATTAATCATTTTATCATTTTTCAGAAGAAGAAAATCTCCTATTTTATGCATATCATTTATATTCTGAACATTCTTAAAATTTTGCTGTTGAAATAGGATTATGTTGTTTTTATCACAAATTAATTTCAAAGAATCAAAGCACCTTTTTTCAAATCAACTGCCACTTCTATTTTTTCTTCCATTAGAATCTAAGCCTACTAAAATACCTAAAACATAATCAATTACACTATTTTGTAAAAAATCCAAAAATAACTTTTTTAATCCTGTTTTATGGAAAAATAATAGAAATTTTTCTATTTCATAGTCTGATAATTTATTGTCAAAATTGAAATTAAAACATTCAGTTTTAATATCTTCATCAATTATTTCTAAATTGATTTTTGTCTTTGTAAAAAGTTCTCTTTCTTTTTTACTTAAAGCAATAAGCAATGGGAAAACTTTAATAACTTCTGGATTTTGTTTTAAAATCATTTTGAATGTTTGATCAAAATTCTTGTTTTTTATTAAAATATCTAATTTATCTAAAAAAGGTAAATAAATTTTGTAGTCTTTTATATTTTCTCAATTAACAAAGAAAGAATAATTTCTATTTGTTTTGAGTAAATTCTTTTTAAATTGTTCTATTCTATTCATAAATTAATAATTTGTTATTATTATTTCTTCTCCTGTTCTTTTATTTTTATCTCTATTAATTAACCTTTTTACTTTGATTATTTCTTTATTAAAATCCTTATATAATTCATTTATTAAATCCGTATTATGGTTAGTTAACATTATATAGCAACCTTTTTTGTCCAAAACTTTTACAACTTGAGATAATCTAATGTGTTCTTCTTTATCAAATCCTGCTTCTGTATAAGAATCAAAAGATTTATTTTCTAAAGAATCATATGGACTATCTATGAAAATAAAATCTCCTTTTTTTGCTTTTTCTAAAACTGTTGCAAAATCAAAATTCATAATTTCTGTTTTTTTATTCAAAAAATTAGAAATATTGACTATATTTTCTTTAGAAAAAGAAGAAAAATTTTCTTTTCCATTAAAGGGAACATTGAATTCTCCTTTAGAATTAACTCTATATAAACCATTAAAACATCTTTTATTTAAATAAATAAAAAATGTTGCTAATTCTACATCAAATTCTTTATTTTTAATTTTTTCATTATATTTTTCTCTAATTAAATAGTAATCACCTTTTGTTATAAAGGTTTTATCTAATTTTTCAAGATTAGATATAACTAAATCTGGATTTTCTTTTATTTGAATATAAGCATTTATTAAAGAACTATTGATATCATTAATATAATATTCCTTTGCTTCAATAGAAAAAAGAACAGCACCTCCACCAACAAAAGGTTCAAAATATCTATTTATTGTTTTTGGTAATTTTTCTTGTATTTTTTCTATAATCTGCCTTTTTCCACCTGCTCATTTAACAAAAGGAATAGTCTTAGTTTTTGTTTTATCCATTGTATTATTTTTATTTTCCATCTTTTTCTCTTTCTCTTATTATTGTAAGCATTTTAGAAGCAATTTTTTGAATTACAGTTACTGTCATTGCATTTCCTGCTTGTGAAAGGAGTTTATTATTATTTAAGTTCATTTTTTTAGCTTTTTCAACTATTTCTTTTGGAAAAACTTGCAAAAGCAAAGCTTCATAACCATTAAGTTTTTTAATTTGCTTATTTTGTATGTATAATAAACCGTGTCTCCCTTTTCTTAAAGTAGGAAATATTTCATTGTATTTTCTTAAATCTGATTGTCTTGTATCAATTACAGTATTTTCTCATTTTAATATATCATTAATTGAATATAAATTTTGATTATAAGGATGACCTAAATATTTTAAAAAAGTTTTATTATTTGTTTCAAGTATATTAGTATTATTTTTATCAATAAAATTATTAAAATTATATATTTTCTCTTTTTCTTGTGGAAATTCAAAATTTAAAATGTTTAAATTGTTTTTAAAACCTACAATATATATTCTTTCTCTAGAATGTGGTATACCAAAATCTTTAGTATTTAAAACTTTGTAAAAAATGTTGTAACCAGCATTTTGTAACTCATTTTTTATAATTTCAAAAGTTTTTCCTTTATCATGATTTATTAAACCTTTAACATTTTCCAAAATAAAATATTTTGTTTGTTTTTCTTTTAAAATTCTAATAATATGATAAATTATTTGACCTCTTTCATCTTCTAAACCTTCTCTTTTACCTACTATAGAAAAAGTTTGACAAGGAAAACCTGCAATCACAAAATCAAAATCTGGCAAATCTCTTGCTTTAATTTTAGTTAAGTCTCCAAAATTTTTATCATCATTAAATAGTAATTTATATGTTTCAGCTGTATTTTCTTCTATTTCTGAATGTCCTATGCATTGTAATCCATTTAATTCTAATCCCAGTCTGCCTCCACCTATTCCAGAACATAAATCCAAAAATTTCATAGATGTTTCTCCTTTATAATTTTATTATTGTTGTTTTGTATTTTTAATTCTATTGATTTTTTTAACACTAATTTCTATTATTATTTTACTTTATTTTAAAGTTTATTTATTAAAAACAAATAAAAAAATAGATGCATTTTTCAATGCATCTATTAAGAATAATTATTATAATGAAGATAATAATTTTAATACTCTTACATATTGGTTTACATATGATGATTCATTATCGTATCATGTGTAAATTTTGTAAAGATTTTTTCCATCAACTGTTAATACTTTTGTTAAAGTTGCATCGAAAATTGATCCTTCTGTTGCTCCAATAATGTCTGAAGAAACGATTGGTTCATCTGTATAACCAAATGATTCACTTGAATGTGATTTCATAACTGAGTTAATTTCTTCTGCTGTTGCATCTTTTTTAAGTTCAACTACTAAATCAACAAATGATCCTGTAATTGTTGGAACTCTTAAAGCAATACCGTCTAATTTTCCTTTTAATGAAGGAACTACTAATCCAATAGCTTTTGCTGCTCCTGTTGAAGAAGGAACGATGTTAATAGCTGCAGCTCTTGCTCTTCTTAAGTCTGAGTGAGGTGCATCTTGTAATCTTTGATCTGCTGTATAAGCGTGAATTGTTGACATGTATCCACGTTCAATTCCAAAGTGTTTATCTAAAAAGTGAACAACTGGTGCTAAAGCGTTTGTTGTACATGAAGCTGCTGAAACAACTTTGTCATCTTTTGTTAAAATGTCGTGGTTAACATTGTAAACTATAGTTTTTAAATCTCCTGAAGCTGGTGCAGAAATTAATACTTTTTTAGCTCCTGCTGTTAAGTGTTTTTCAGATCCTTCTTTTGAAGTAAAGAATCCAGTTGATTCAACAACAACATCAATACCTAAATCTTTTCAAGGTAATAATTCTGGGTTTCTTTCAGCTAAAATTTTAATTTCTTTTCCATCAACTACTAAGTTTCCGTTTTTAACTTCTACTGTTCCTTCAAATCTTCCGTGAGCTGAATCGTATTTTAGTAAGTGTGCTAATGTTTTAGCATCTGTTAAGTCGTTAATAGCAACAACTTCTAAATCATTTTTATGTAATTTGTGAATTGCTCTGAAAACTAATCTACCAATTCTACCAAATCCATTTATAGCAATTTTTTTCATTTTATACCTTTCTTTAAAAATAAATGTATTTTTACTTTTGTTTTTAAAATTATTTATTTCCTTTAAATTATATTACAAATTAAAAAAAGATTATTTATTTTTATTTAATAGTAAAATCCAAGATTTAAAGTTATTATGAATTGAATAATTTTTCTTCAAGTTTTGAGTCTCTGTATTTTTCTAATCACCTACTAGTGTTTGTATTATTTAAATCATTTAAATCTATGCTAATACGATATTCTTGTTTGTTATTATTATTGTTTTTGTTGATAACTCCATGTGCACTATGTCCTAAAATTTTAATTTCTTCTTCCATTTCTTCTTTGGTTAATAAAAATAGAAAATTATTTTTATAAAACAAATCATCTATAAAAACACATAAATAATAATCTAATTCATGGTGTAATCTGATTTGGACAATATTTAAAATATTGCCATTTGCAGAAGGAGTGGAACATTTTATTTCATAATAAAGGTTGTCTTTATCTTTTGAATCACCTTTTTCTAACTTCGGTGATATCTTTTCAAATTCAAACTTTTTTTCTATAAAAGTTTGTTGTAAGGTGGATTTACTTTGTGGACTCAAAACAGAGATAATAAAAAAATATTTAATAGAACTTGTGATATCTTCTAATTTTTGCTCATCAATACTTTCTTTATTTACATATTTGTTAAAATTATTTATTCTTATTTTATAACTTTCAATAACTTTGAAAATGTCTTTAATTTCTTTACTCACGTGTTTTTTTCCTTTCATTTCAAGCGATTATTATTTCATCTTGATTTATTCAATAATTACCACCATTTATTGATGATTTAGGTTTAAAAACTAATTTTCTAAATTCGTTTTTAATTAGTTCAATATCATAATTTTCTTTTACTTTTATATAATGTTCAGATTTTGAATTTGTCACTTCTTGTAATGATTTAATTTTTGCAGAATTTCCATTTATAGTAAAATCAGCTTCTTGGCTTCCTCTTGGTAAAAAAGTAAATTCTTTTGGAATAATTGTAGGTTTTTTCTTTCTTAAATCTTTTTGTTTATTTTCTGTCATTTTTGTTCAAACAAAAAACGTACAAGGAACGTGATATACTTCTTTTTGTTCTTGATTATAAACAAAAAAAGAATTTTTCGGTAATTCTCATTCTGTAACTAATTTCCACTCTTTTGGAAATAAACTAGTTGATTGATTAGTTATTTTACTAAAGGTATTAGGTAAAATAAATGCAATTGTTGAAGCATTTAAATCTATTGAATGTTTGATAAATTTTTTAGCTAAAGATGATCTATAACCAAAAGGCGGATTCCCTATAATTAAAATTTTTTCAGTATTTGGTTTATTGATTTTGACACAAAAAAAATCTTGTTTAATGATATTGCTGTTTTTAGGCTCAATATCATAAGCAATAACATTATTTAACAAATCACTAAAACTACCTTCTCCAGCTGAAGGTTCAATTATAATACTATATTGCTCTAAATTATCAATTTTAGAGATACATTTTTTAGCAATTGCCTTTTTTGTATAAAATTGATCAAGTTTTATTTGCATATTCTTATTTTACTATATTTCAGATATGATTAAGAAAATAAAAAAAACCATTTTTTAAATTTCTTAAATTTTAAGATAACTTAAAAAATGGGGCGGATGACGGGGATCGAACCCGCGTATGTCGGAGCCACAACCCGATGCGTTAGCCACTTCGCCACATCCGCCATAATTATTAATATTATACAATAATATCGTTTTTTGCCAAACAATTTTATAAATTATTAATCTTCATTAAAAGAAAATAAAAGTTTCTTTAGTTTTAAAAATAAAAAAGAAATTAATATATAATAATATTATGGATTTTACTAAAATATTTATTTTTCAAAAAACACTTGATTCTAAATTTGAAGAATCAATAAAACAAAGAAATGTTTCAATGGATGTTTTGGAGTGACATAAGCAAGTGACTTTGGCAATAATTGTCGAAATTGCTGAATTTGCAAATGAATTGCAATCATTCAAATATTGAAAACAAAATAGAAATATTAATAATGAAAAATTATTAGAAGAATGAGCTGACATAATTCATTTTTTAAGTTCATGTGCTAATAATTTAAATTTAAATCCTATAATTAAAAAAACAGCAGTTTCAGCTGATATTAACATCCAATTGCAAAATGTTTTTAAAGCTGCAGTTGATTTTCAAACAGAGTTTAACTCAACAAATTTATCAACTCTTTTTAGCTTAATTCTTGGTTTTTTAGATATTTTAAATATTAAAGAAGAAATGCTAATTAATGCTTACTTTAAAAAAGCAGAAATTAATTTAAAAAGAATTAAAGAAAAATATTAAATTATGGTATAATACATATTAGTGGTTCCGTAGCTCAGCAGGATAGAGCACAAGCCTTCTAAGCTTGTTGTCAGAGGTTCGAATCCTCTCGGGATCGCCATTTTTTTATTCTTTTTTTTATAAATTAAAATAAGGACTCCTATCCTTATTTTTTTACTATTCAAAAATTTGTATTGTCTGAAATTTCTAAAATTTTTTTACTTTCTTTAAAATGTTCATCGCGACTTATGATATCTAAAATTTCAAAATTTTGATTTTCAAGAATTGTTTTTAATTCATTTTTAGAATATAAATGTAAAAAATCACAAATTTTATCTTCGTTTTTGAAAATAAAATCACCATATTTTTCAAATCTAAATTCATTTTTACATTCTTCTATAAAGTTTTTATAATATTCTAAATATTCTACTTCTTCTCTATCGTGACAAGAAAAAATGAATATTCCCTTTTCTTTTAAAACTCTAAATACTTCTTTTAAAGCGTTTATTCTGGATTTTTCACTTGGTATTCCAGGTCAACCATTAAAGGAAAATAAAACATAATCAAAAGAATTATCTTTAAAAGATAATCTTGATGCATCTTCAACTTTAAATTCAATATTATATTTTTTGGATAAATTGATTTCTTTTGCTTTTTCGATCATATTTTGTGAAATATCAATGGCAACTATATTTTGATAACCAAGTTCATAAAGAGCAAATGTTGTTCTACCAACACCACAACCTAAATCTAAAATTTTTAATTCTTTATTTGGAAAATATTTATCAATTAAAAATTTTTCTGATTCTCACAATCCTATTTCTTGAAAGTCTTTTTTATATCTTTCAACTGTTTTTCTTTCTTGAAAAACTTTTTTATTATTTAAGTTCATTTAAATTAAATTCAATTAAGTCTTTTGTTCAGTGTATTTCTTGATCTGAAAAAGTAATAGATCTTAAGTCATTAATAGAACTAGAAACAAAAGGAAAAATCTTTAATTCAAGTTGCATTATTATTTTATTTTCTTCAGAGTTAGTTTCTTTAAATACATAAAAGTCAACATTTTCAATAATCTCTTTTGTAATTGATGTTATAAAAGGATATATTGAAGTTTTATCTTTTCTTGCTATAAACTTAGTTGCTCTTGGTAAATTATCTCAGTTGTTATAGATTTTTTCTTTTTCTTGATCATAAACAGCAATTAACAATTTATTAAATATAGCATTTTTTAGTGTATCTTTTTCTTGGTTTGTAATAGAAAGTGTTATTTTTTGTTTTTCATTAGTTATATTCATATTACTAATGCTATTTTCAATTTTGGATTTTAGTTTATACTTATTAATTATTTCTATTGCTTCATTTTCAAGTAAATAAACTGAAAATGGATTAGAAATTAAATTACCATTTTGATCTTTTGCAAATTTTCTAAATCCTGAAAATTCAAAATATTTATGATAAGAATCAGTAACTCCTGTATTATTATCAATTTGCTTGATAGAGACTTCAACTTGCATAGTCCCTTCTAAATCATTAGCAGATACCCCAACAACTTCATAATTATATTTTGGTTTAGTTGAATCTTCGTGTTTTTCAAAAAATAAAGCACTTAATGAAGGATTTAAAACAATATTTTTGTCTTTGAAAAGTTGTTTTAAATTTTCTTTATTTCCAGATCCTAAATATTCATAATTTAAAGTAAAATCATCGCTTGTTGATGAATTTTGCAATTCTCTAAAACTATCAATATTTGAATTATATTGCAGCATTGAAGCAACTAAAGAAGCAAATAGTTTTATTACGCTTGAGCCATTTAAATCTTTTTTTGTTAAAAAGTTTTCTCTTTCATCAACTGTATTTGTTGAATTAGTTTTAAATCCTTGTAAAGATATAGTGATATTTTTATCTTGATTATTTTTAGTAAAAGTTAAAACTAAATCACTAATTTTTCCTGTTGAATTATTGATTTTATCAGTATTTGGAAAAGTAGCTCTTATCTTATATTCTTCTTGCAATTCTCATTTAATTGCGATGTTTTGAGAAATTAAATCAGGAGCATCTTTATATTTATAATAAAAAGAAAGTGCGTCTAATTCTTTATTTCTTTCTGTTACTTCTAGTATTGTTGGAAAATCCTTTAACGAAGCGAAAACATCTGTATTTTGCTGTATATTGGTGTTTTTATCATTGTTTAGATTGTTATTGGAAGAATTATTATTTCCTGTTTGTGTATTGGGAATTGTATTTGTTGAAGTATTTGTATTTTCACTTGGATTTGTGATTTTTGGTTGTTCTGGTTTTATTGAATCTTCATTTGTTGTTTTTTCAGTTTTATTCTGCCCACATGCTACTAAAGATAAAGTAATAGGCGATAAAACTATAAATGATTTTCAAAATTTAAAATGATTTTTATTTTTTTTCATAATTATTATTTTATCACTTTTAAAGTAATAAAAAAACAAACCATTTTTGGTTTGCTTTAAATTTAACGTTTTGATTTGTCATATGGTTGTCCAACTGCAACTGGAGCAATCGCCCTTTTCGATGTAAATATTAAAATAAATATTGTAATCAAGAATGGTGTAGCTGTAATTAAGAAACCATATTGACTTGCAGCTGCTAACACTCCTGTGCTTGATGCTTGTAATGTTAAAGCTGTTCCGTAAATTAATGAGAAGATTATAGTTACAAAGAAGATTCATGATGTTCTTCATCTACCCATAATTAAAATAGTAAGAGCTAAGAATCCAAATCCACCAGCATTTCCTGTAAAACTAATTCCTTTTCATTGATAGAAGATTCCTCCTCCAAGTCCTGCAAGTAATCCAGAAATAATTAATCCTTGTCATTTGTAGAAATTAACATTAATTCCAGCAACATCTGCTGCTTGTGGATTTTCTCCGATAGCTTTTAGTCTTAAACCTCATTTTGTTTTATTTAATGTTATTAGTGCAACAAGAAATATAACTAATATTAAAACTAATTTAAGAGAAACAATATTTTTGAGATTTGCAAATGAATCTTGAGATCATGCTAATTCTTGTGTATATTGCGGGAATTTATTAGCATCTCCAAAAGTTCTTAAGAAGAAAATACTTAATGCAGGAGCTAATAAGTTTATTGCAACCCCTGAAATAATATGATCTCCTTTTAATTTAATGGTAACAAAACCATGCAATAATGCAAATAAAGCGGTTGCCAATGAAGAAATTATTAATAATGGTATTTGCATTCAAGCACTTTCTACTTTAAATAAATAATTAAGTAATCCATAAACAGTAGCACCAATTATTAACATCCCTTCAATTCCAATATTAACAATTCCAACTCTTTCACTGAACATTCCAGAAAGTGCTGAAAAACCAAGAATAACAAACAGTAAAGCTGATGAAACTAAAATTATTGAAAATATTGCCATTTTATATTACCTCAATTCTAATTCATTTGTGTTCGTTTTTCATATTTTGAACAATTAAATCTTTTTCTTTGGTGTATTGAGCTTTTAATTCAACTCTATTTGCCTTGTATTGGTCTTTTAAAACTTTTAAGTCATAAAAACCAAGTTCAGAAAGTTGTTTGTTAATTTCTCTTCTTTTTTCAGATAATTCTCTAAATAACTCAATTTTTTGCTCTTCATTAATGTCTTTTTGATTCATAGCTTTTTTAAAGAAATCAGATTTAAGTTCATTTTGAAGAACTTTTCATTGTAGTTTGTTTGGTTCGTTTGTTAATTCGATTATTTTAACAGATAATTTGTTGTTTTTTCTCATGATTTTTTTACTAAATCAATATGCTTTAAATATACTAATTTTATGTTCTTTTGATAAATTGAATAATTTATTTAAAAATCTTGTATTAATTAATAATTCTTTTTCAAGATGTTTAATATATTCATTAATTGTAGCATTTTTACTTAATGGATTATTATTTTTAAAGTTTATAAATTCTTGAATATATTCTGCTTTTGCTTTTTTAAATACATAAGGTTTTTCTTTATGTAAATTTTGCAAGTGTTTAATATAATCATTTAAAATTTCTAATCTTTTACTTCATAGCTCAATTGTTTCTGAAGAATTATTTTTATTTTTAATTTGTTTTTTGATTTTTGATCTTAGTTGTTTATATTCATAAATTTTTCTATTTTCATGATAGAAATAATGACTTTTAACTAAGAAAACAAATTTAATAAATTTAGAAATTGGTTTAAATTTAAAGAAAATTACAGCGATAGCGGCAAAATAAATGATTAGTCCTGAAATCATTTGAACAGCTTGTGCATCTAATTTTGGATTTAAAATTTGAATATTATCTGAACCAACTGTTAAAAGTGAATAGAATATTGCTGTGAAAATAATTCCTATAGGTGAATTATAAGCCAGCAAGGAAACTGCTATAGCATCAAATCCTAAAGGTTCTGGAGATGAAAGTATAGGTAGATTTTGTCTTGAGAAAACAAATCAAAGGAATCCTGCTATTCCTGCTAAAACTGCTGAAACGCTTAAAATAGATATAATTAATAATTTTTCATTTGTTCCAGAATATTTAGAAGCATTTTTGTTAAATCCAGTCATTTTAATTTTATAACCAATAGGTGTTTTTTTGATTATAAATCAAACTGTTATAGCAAAAATAAATGATAGTCCTAATAAAATTCCTGCAAATGCTTGTGAATTAAAGAAATCATTTTCAAAAATTATTTTTTTAGATATTGGTAAATCTGTTAAACCTGGAGGTAAAGTAAAAGGAAGACCTTGAATTTTCCCAACAAGTAATTGATAAGCAATATAGTAAATAATTCAATTTAATAAAATTGTTGAAATAACTTCATTTATGTTAAAGAATGCTTTTAGTAATCCAGCAATCATCCCTACAAAAACTGCTGCAACTAATCCTGCTAAAAGTCCAACTATTAAATGTCATCCTTTAACAACTATTTCGGTATTACTGGTTGAACCTAAATAACTTACCACAACAAAACAAACAAGACCTGAAGCCATCATTTGACCTGGTATTCCTATATTGAACATCGATGCTTTAAATCCAACACCAACAGCAACCGATGCAAATATAAATACTGAAATAGTAATTAAGAATCTATAAATAAACTCTTCTTTTAATGAAGAATTTATAATTTGATAATAAATTTCAAACGGATTAGAACCTAAAGATGCAATAAAGATAGAAGCAATTATCATTCCAAAGAATAATGCTCATAAAGAACTAAATATTTTCTTTCTTGCATTTGTATTATCTTCTTCAAAAAAGAAGTTTGAAAATCTTTTAAATAAAGATATTTTCTTTTCTTCTACTTTATTCATTGTGTACTCCTGCCATTAATAATCCTATTTCGTTTCTTGTAATATTTTTTACATCTCTTTTGTCTGAAACTTTTCCTTTGTTAATAACTACTACTGAATCTGCTAAAGCAAAAATTTCATCTAATTCGTAAGATATTAGTAAAATAGTTTTACCTGCTGCTTTTTCTTGTAGTATTTTGTTATGAATAATGTTAATTGCTCCAACATCTAATCCACGAGTTGGTTGAACAATGATAATAAAATTATGTTCAGTTAACATCTCACGACCAACAATTGCTTTTTGTTGGTTTCCACCTGATAATGATCTAGCTTTGGATTTTCCATCTCTTCCACCACGAACATCATATTCAGTTTGTATTTCTTTATAAAAATTGTGAATTTTTTTAGTTGATAAAATTCCTAAATTTTTAAATAATTTATCTTTTAGTCTTCTAATTATTGAATTATCTCCAATTGTAAAATCTAAAACTAAACCATATTTATGTCTATCACCTGGAATATATGAAATTCCTTCTTCTTTCTTTTTACTTACAGACATATGAGTGATATCTTTTTCAAGAATTTGACCTTTTTCATCTTCTTTATAAAGGATAACGTTACCATGTGAAGGTTTTAACATCCCTGAAGCAACAAATTCAATTTCTTCTTGTCCGTTACCTTCAACTCCAGCAATTGCTAGAATTTCACCTTTATTGATTGTAAATGAAACATCTTCAATTCCTTTTAGATGTTTGGCACTAACGTTTCTAAACTCAAAACCAACTTGTGTAAAGTTGTTTTCAGTGTTGTTTTTTGGCATTACTACTTTTTTACCAACCATTGCTTCTGAAATTTCTGAAATTGAAACATTTTTTAAAGAATTAAAGTGTCCAACAACTTCTCCGTGTCTAATAACGGTTGCTTCATCAGAAACTGATTTAACTTCATTTAATTTATGAGAAATAAAAATAATTGTTTTTCCATTTTCTCTAAATATTTTCATTGTTTCTAATAAACCTTCTATTTCTTGTGGGTTTAGAACCGCAGTAGGTTCATCAAACACAAGAATTTCAGCATCACGGTAAAGCATTTTCATAATTTCTACTTTTTGTTGTGTAGAAACAGTAGCATCACCTGTTTTTTGATTTAAATCAAAATTTAAATTATATTTTTTTTGTATAGTTTGTATTTTTTGAATTGCTAATTTTTTATCTAAAAAACCTCTATGTGTAAATTCATCACCTAAAATAATGTTTTCTAAATTAGTATATGCATCAACAAGTTTAAAATGTTGATGAACCATACCAATTCCTAAATCATTAGCTTGGTTAGGATCTTTAATATACATACTGTGACCATTTATTTTAATTTGACCACTAGTAGGTGTATAAAGACCGAATAGAATTGACATTAAAGTACTTTTTCCAGCACCATTTTCACCAATTAAAGCATGAATGGTACCTTTTTTGATTTTAATATTAATGTTCTTATTGGCAATTATTGTTCCAAATTCTTTTGTAACATTAATAAATTCAATTGCATTTTCTACTTTATTAACTGTATTTTCCATTTTTCTCTTTCCTATATAATTTTAACAAATAAACAAATAAAAAAATAACATAAAAGTTATTTTTTTATTTTAATCTAATTGTTATAGTAGATTATTGGATTATTTTAATAAGATTATGAACCTTGGTGTGTTGTGTCGTTACCAGGTTGTGAAGCAGTATTGCTTCCTTGTGATTGACTTCCTTGATCACCTGTTGTATTTGTAGTTGGAGTAGTTTGTCCTGTTGGGGTTCCTGAACCTTCTGTTTGTCCAGAAGGATTTTGTGCTCCTGGTTGAGCTGCTGCTCCATCAGCTTGTCCTGTACCATTTTGTGTTCCTGAAGTTGTTGAATCAGTTGTACCTCCTCCAGAAGGGTTTTGTGGGTTGTTATTTGCCCCCCCCCTGTTGTGTTCCTCCAGGGTTTGATGGTGCAGCAGGTTGTTCTGGAGTTGTTGCTTTTCCTGTTTGTTTGTTAATTTCTGCAGCTAATGAATTTAAAGTAGTTTGGTTACTTGCTGCTCCTGCTGGATCCATAACTGGAATACTTAAAAGAGTTTTAGCTTCTGCTTTTTTAGCTTTTGTAACAAGTTCTTTGAATTTTGTTGCTGCTTTGTCTAATGAAGCATCTGCTGCAGCTTTGTCGCTAATTTGTGATTTTGCTAATCCAACAAAATCATCTCAGTATCCTAATTTAACATGAGCATTTTTTGTTCCTTCAGCAAATGTTGAAATAATATCTGAAGATGCTCCTTTTTTAGTAAATAAGTCAGCTAATACTCTAAATAAGGTATTTCCAATTCTTTTTTCAATTGATGTAAAGAATAATGTTTTTGAATCTTCAAAAGTTAATGATTGGTCTGTATCCACACCAATTACAAATTGACCTTTATTTGATTTTTGGATTTGATCAATAGTTGTAGAAGTTAAACTTCCAGCTACTGGTAAAACAACTTTTGGTGTTCCTGTTGTTACTACTGTATTAACTTTTGGTGTTGATGTTGAATCTGCTTTAAATCCTGTATCTAAAGTTAATGTATCTGCTGTTAATTTTGTAACTTTAGGATTATTAGCATTGTAGTATTTAATTCCTGTTAAGTATCCTGCAATAAAGTCAGTAACTCCAGCTCCTAATCCTCCACCAAATGCTGCAACTTTTCTTTTTGCATCATCAGTTTCTTTAGTTGAGAAGTAATCTGCTGTTGCATAACCTGCAATTCATCCTGCTTCATCTGTATTGTAGTTTAATGAAATAAATCTACCTGATGGTAATTCAGAATCTTGTAAATCTCAGTCAATTGCAATAACAATAATTCCTTTTTGGTTGAATTTTTCTTTATTTACTTTATATCAGTTTAAAAAAGCACCTTTTTGTTGGAATCCAGTTAACACTCAAACATTAGAATCAGTTGTTAATAATGAATTATAACTTTTTTCTAAGTTAGATGAATCTCCCAATACATATTTGTTAGCTTTTGATTTGGTTTGGAATGATAATTGAGAAATTGCTTCTCAAGCTGATTGGTTAAATGATTTATCATTAACATTTCCTCCAGCTGTTAATAAAGTAATTTTCAATTCTTTAGCTGTTTTATCTGTGATTGCTTTTTGTATTTCTGGAGCTTTTTGGTCTACTAATGCTTTAATACCTGAATAATCAGTTGTATAGTAATTGTTTTTATCTCCACATGAAACAACAGTTGCTAAAGTTGCAAATCCTGTTAATGTTCCACCGAGTCCTAATAATAATTTTTTACTTAATTTCATATTATTCCTTTATTTTATTATTTTTTAATATATATAATATTCACTTAATATTTGAAATTTTTCGAAAATTTGAATATCATATACATTAATTTTACCACTTTTTGAATTTTTTGCATAAAAGTGGAATAAAAAATGCATTTTATTGAAAAAAATGCAAATTTTTTGAATTTTTGAACTATTTTACTACTTCTAATTGTTTATGAGAAAATTTTGTAGGAGTTTTTCTACCAAATATTTCAATTTCTACTCAAGAATCACCTAATCTATCATCAGTTTCTATGATTGTTCCTTCTTCACCTTCAAAACTACCTTCAATCACTCTAACTACAACATTAGGTTTGAAAGGTGAATCAATGATTCCGGCATTGTATTTTTCTCAACCTTTTTTTTCTGCTTCAAACATTTTTTTAATTTCACGGTTAGAAACTGGTGTTGGTTTAGCTCCTTTTCCTGATGAACCAACAAGTCCGGTAACATATTGAGTATTACGCACAATAAATCAGGCATCATCAGTCATAAGCATTTTAGCAAAAATGTAACCTTTATAAAGGTTCTCTGTTTTTACAACAAATGGTTCCCCTTTTATTTTTTTGTCGATTTCTTTTTGAGTTAAATGTGGTACTGTAAACATTTTAATTTCTTCAAAAATACTATCTAAAAATTCTGATTTTATTCTGTTATTTAAAGACTCAATAACTTGTTCTTCTTTTCCTGATATGGTTGAAATCATATATCATTTAAAATTTTCTTTTTCCATTATTTAAAAACCTACTCCTATTGAATTTCAAATTAAAGTTGCAACGAAAGAAATAGAAACAAATAAAATTGAACAAACAACCACAAAGATAATAGTTCACATAAAGTTTTTATTAGCATCTTTACCTTTTGGTCACTTAATTCTTTTTATTTCTTTAATTCAATTTCTGAAATAATATTTTTTTTCTCTTTTCTTTTTATTTCTTTTTTCTTTCATTATTTTTCTTCCTTGTGTAAAGTTTGAGAATTGCATTTTCTGCAAAACTTGTTAATTACTAATCTGTCATCTACAGATTTATTTTTAACATAATTTTTTGACTTACAAACTTCACAAGCTAATGCAATTTTTTCTTTAGACATAGTTTATTAATTATATATTATTTTTGCAATTATTTGAAATATTCAACTGCTTCGAGTTTTACTTTTTCTAAAAACCTTTTAATTTTAAAGGATGATGTATAAAACTGATTAGATATTTCCTTAATTGTTTTGTTATTAAGATAATATAAATTTAAGATATTTAATTCTTCATGAGAAAACTTTTTAAAAAATCTTTGACAGTCTTCTTTAAAAAGATATTCTTTTGAATTTTCTGATTCTAGTTTGGTTAAAATTTCATCTTCAAATGAAATACTAAAATTCATTATTTTAGAATTATTTTTAGTAAATGATTTAGCATAAGTCATTAATTTATTAAACAAGATAGCATAAATTACACCTTTTTTGTCTTCTTGATTATATTTCTTTGCTATTTCTGCTACTTCTAAAACGATGGATAATCCATAAATATTAATATCTTCTCAAGTTAAAGGAATGTATTTGAATTTGCTAAAAACATTTTTAGAAGCCGCAATTACTAGTTCTTTATATTTTTCTATTTCCTTTTCTGATTTGTTCATCTTTTCCTTTGTTTTACTTTAATTTAAATAAAACAATTCCGGCTGCTACAGATACATTTAGTGATTGCACTGTTCCTTTTAAAGGGATATAAATATTTTGATCACACATTTTTTCTACACTTTTAGATATCCCGTTTGCTTCAGAACCTAAAATTAATGCCAGTGGATAGTTAAATGTTGTTTGATTAATATCGATGGAATTGGAACTTAAAGTTGTTCCGTAAATTCAGAAGTTTTTTTCTTTTAGTTTAGTTATTGTTGCACTAATAGATGCAACTTTAATAAATTTCATATTTATAAATCCGCCAGATGATACTTTTAAAACTGTTGGGGTAATATCAACAGAACGTTCTTTAGGAAAGATAATATGATTAATTCCGCTGGCATTTGCTGTTCTTATTATTGCTCCGAAATTGTGTGGGTCTTGAATATGATCTAAAATTAAAATTTTTTCTGGTTTATCTTTAAATATAACATTTAAATCATGTGTTTCAATATCACTTATTTGTGCAATAAAACCTTGATGGTTTTCTTTTGTTAGATTATCTAAATATTTGTAATCTTTTTTTATAACTTTAATGTCTTTTTGTACTTTGATTAACTCTTCAGGTCTTGAAGAAAAAATTTGAATTATTGGTAAATTATGTTTTATTGCATCCAATACTGAATTTTTCCCACAAATATATTTTCCCATTATTTAAACTCTCTTTTCTTCTTTCTTTTATTTATTTTTCCATTATTTGTTTATAAAATATTTTTTTCATATAAGATTACTCTTAACTTATCTGCTTGTTCGTATTTTTTCTGTTCTTTTAGTTCTTTTCATTTATAATAAATTTCTTTAATTTCTTGATCTAATTGTAAATTTACATAATTAAAACCTATTAGTCTATAAATTTCAAATAGAGTTGCAAAGTCTTTATTTTTCTGTATTTCACTTATTTCTTTATTTGCTTGTGCAAATTTAAATTCAAGAAATAACTTCATTATTTTTTCAATTTTAGAAGTATCAATTACTAAATTATTTTGTTCTAAAATAAATTGATAAAATGATTTAGTTAATTGTTGAATTTTGTTTTTATTAGAAATAATGAGCTCATCACTTAAATCAACAGGAGCAAAAATATTAGTTGTTAAAATAATATTTCTAAAAGTGTCAGTTCCGTGTAAAAAAGCAAAATCTTTTGCAAGCAAAATATTTCCTAATGATTTAGACATTTTGTAGCCATTTTTATTAATAAAACCAGCATGAATTCATTCCTTGGCAATTGCTTTATTAGTTAAAGCAAAATGCTGTGCATTTTCATTTTCATGATGAGGAAAAAGTAAATCAACACCACCAGCATGAATATTAATGGTTTTTTTATTAAAGTAATAATAAATCATTGCACAACATTCTGTATGCCATCCTGGACGCCCTTGTCCAAATTCAGAATCATATTTTATGCCTAATTCTGTATTCTTTCATAAAGAAAAATCCTGTATATTTTTCTTTTTTAAAGAAGTTTCTTCTTCGTTTTTCATATCTTCCAATTTTCGATTAGAAAGAATTCCATAATTATTTATTGTTTTAACATCAAAAAAAACATTACCTTCACTTTTATAAGCATTTTTGTTATCTAATAATTCTTTAATGTAATTTTTAATTCAGTCTAGTTTATCTGTAATTTTTAAAATTTTAGTTGGTTTAACAACATTATAAATTTTAAATAACTTTAGATATTCTTGATAATAAAATTCACTGATTTCTTTTTCGCTTTTATTTTCTTCAATTGCTTTTTGTATGATTTTATCATCAATATCAGTGATGTTGTGAAGATAATTTATTTGGTAATTAAAGTATTTTTTAACTCTATTTAAAATATCTATAAAAACAAGAGAGCGCATATTTCCAATATGCACATGATTATAAACTGTTGGACCACATAAATAAATGTTTTCTTCTTTCATTTTATTGATATTCCTTATTGTTTAATTTTTTAGTTTTTTGATCATAATCAGGACAATATTTATACACTATATCTCAAAATTCTTTTGAATGATTAGGAACAAAACAATGAGCTAATTCGTGGTAAATTACTGAATCAATGATATCTTTGGAAAAAGGGGATAATGCTTCTGAAAAGTAAATTTCTTTTCTAAAAATATGGTTAGTACCTCAAGTAGATTTTTTAACTCTTACAAAGACTCTATTTTGATGTTTTACTCCCATTTCTTTTTCGATATTGGTTAATCTTACTAATAAATATTTTAATAATTCTCTTTTTCTAATTTCTTCTATATATTCTATTACTTGTTTTTTAGTTTTTAAGAGTCTTGGTTGAAAACCAGTTCTTAAAGGAACAAATTTATATTTTCCAAAAAATAAATCAAAAAGACAATGAATTTTTTCTCCAAATAAGTAAAAATATCTATTGTCTAAATCTATATCTTTTGTAAATAAAGTAGTTATTATTTTATCTTTATACTTATTAAAAAAAGGTCTAATAAATTCTATTAATTGTTCATCATCAAGTATTTTTTCATTTTTAACCAAAATGAAATCTTTTTTTAATGCTATTTTTTGAATATTAGAAGTAGTTACTTCTTGCTCAACTTTAATTGCTAAATTATCAATTATTAATTCTCTTAATACTTTTTGTTTTTCTTTATTTGCCATATTTTACCTACTTGTTGAAAAAGATTTTAATGCTAAATAATCTTTTTTATTGTTTGTTTGATATTTTTCAAAAGCTTCTTTAATAGCTTTTAGAGTTTCTAGGTTTATTCTTTCTTCTAATGAAGTGTTTATATCAAAAAGAATTTGATTAAGTTCATCTTCTAAACAAATGATAACATAAGCTAATTCGTTTTCTATTTCCAACCTTTGTGCCCTGTTTGAAAACACAATTAAAGAAAGAATAGGGAAATTTCCATCTAACATTTTTTTTATGTGATAAATATGCTTATCATTTTGATAAATAGGATTAGAAATTTCAAAACTCTTATTTCCTAGAACTTTATTTAGTGTTTTTTCTGTTGAATTTCCTTTAATAATACCGTTTATTGATTTTATTTCTACAATAATAATTGCTTTGTTTGTTAGTAGTATTCCATCAACTTCAAACAATTGATTATCGTTGTATTTGTATAAACTACTTTCTAAAAAATAAAAATTATTTTTTTCTGCTCATTTTCTTAAAAGAAAATTAATATTTTTTTCTGCTTCTAAACCTAGTTGCTCCTGTTTAGACATTTTTTTAAAATATTTAAACCTTAAAAAAAGCAAAAAGAAGGTTATTAAAAGCATCAAAAACATACTTACACTAATTCCTGCAATTACTGCTATTTGTTCTTGATTCATTTTTCCCCTTTATTTTTATTTAAATTATACTATTTTGTCTTTACAAATAAAAAGAAAAAGACAAGATAAATAAATATCTTGTCTAAAATTTTATTTATACATAATTTATATGATAAATATTATTAAGCTGCTGCTTTTCCTTCTGATCCTTCAGAACCTGGAGTAGGTGTTGAAGTTTCTGCTCCTTTTTGTTCTCCTGAACCAGATTGTGTATTACCATCTTCTTTT
>NZ_JBTGVC010000007.1:0-40234 GCF_054343375.1 Mycoplasma sp. Z386 | reverse complement strand
AGATTGTGTATTACCATCTTCTTTTGCTACTGGTGGAGTAGTAGTTTCTGCTCCTTTTTGTTCTCCTGAACCAGATTGTGTATTACCATCTTCTTTTGCTACTGGTGGAGTAGTAGTTTCTGCTCCTGAACCACTTTCTCCTGGGTTTGTAGGTGTTGAAGGTGTTTCAGGTTTTTTAGCTTCTTCTTTTTTTTCACAAGAAACAGCAAAAGCAAATCCTGCTAATGCTGTTGCACTCGTACCTAAAGTTAAAAGCACGTTTTTAAATTTTATTTTCATTTTTCTCCTAAAAATATTATTTTATTAATTAGTAAAATACCATTTAATTTCATGGTATTTCCATAATATTTTATATTTTTTCTTCTTTTTTTACAAAAAAAAAAAAAAAAAGTCTTTTTTTATTAAAAAAACAGTCTTTTTTTACTTTTTTATTATATATATCATGTTATGATTTAAAATTTTATTATTACTTTCCTAAACGATTAGTAAGAATTTTTCCTACAATAGTTCCGTCGTTTGTTGCTGTTGCAATTTGTCTAATTTCTTTTTGAGTTACATCTCCAATAGCGTATATTCCTTTTTCTTTAGTTTCTTGGAAGTGATCCACTTTGATAAAACCATTTGGTTCTAAAATATTTAAGTCTTTTAAGAAACTAGTTGCAGGAATAAATCCAATGTATGGAAATAGTGAAGCAACTTTAATTGTTTGAACTTTGCCATCAATTTCAACTTCTGCTTCTTCTAAAGATGTATTTCCTTTTAATTTTAAAACTTTAGAGTTAAAGTGAACTTTAACATTTGGTTTTGACATCAATTCATCAACAAGTCTTGGTTCTGCATTAAATTTAGCATCTCTTACAAAGATATTTACTTCTGAAGCAATAGAAGCTAAAAAAGAACCTTCTTCAACAGCTGAATTTCCACCACCTATAATAATAGATGGGTTTTTACCAAATAAAGGACCATCACAAATTGCACAATAAGAAACACCACGATGTTCAAATTCTAAAATCCCTTCAATATCCATTGGTTTTCTTTCGTTCATACCAGAAGCAACTACTACTGCTTTTGCTTTAATAATTTTATTATTTTTTAAGTGAATTTCTTTTTCAAACTCACTTAAAGATAATACTTTTTCTACTTCGCCATATAAATGCTCTGCACCATATTCTAAAGCATGTTCATACATTCTAAGAGCTAAATCAGCCCCCATTACAACTTTATCTCCTGGCCAGTTTTCAATTTTTGATTGTGCTACCATTTTTCCACCAGGAGCACCTTTTTCAATAATTGCGACTGATAAATTTCCTCTAGATGCATAAATTGCTGCTGTTAAACCAGCTGGACCTGCACCTATTATTGCTACATCATAAATTTTTTCCATTTTTTTACCTTCTTTTATTTTATAATTTTAATTAATTCTTTTATAGTTTACTCAAGTAATGAAAAACATTTTTTCTTTTGTTTTCTCGTATCTTTGAACTTTATTTACTTTAATTCCTGTTTTACTAATTGAATATTTGTAATTTGCAAAAAATTGGTAATAAATTACAAATATTAAACCAACAACAATGTAAATAATAGCTAAAACAAAGTAAAATACATAAGATTCTTCTCTTAAAAATTCCATAGAAGATCTTACTATTCCGTATCAAATTAAGTAGAAACCTGCTGTAACACCAGGTTTTAATCAATTGAAAAGATTAAATATTCAAACAATTAATATATAACCAACAATTGATGTTAAAAACTCATAGAAAAATAAAGGTACTCTTAATGCTCCATCGGAATTAACAGAGTCACTAATAAACATATTTCTTACAATAGTTTCTCCAAGTCATAAGACACTACTTCCATCTACATCTATTTTTCCATAAACTTCATGGTTGGTATAATTTCCTCATCTACCAATTGCTTGTCCTATTAAAACAGCTGGTAAAATAATACTCATTGCTTTTCGATAGTCTATTACGCTTCTTTTAAAATAAATATATATTAAATCACTTATTGTAGCTAAAATAACTCCTCATTGAATTGATAAACCACCCGATCTAATATTTCATCAAGTATGTTTTAATGATTCAGCATTTCCTGCTATTAATTGTTCAAAAATAAAACCAAGTCTTGAACCAATAATAGATGTAGGAATAGTAATCATTACTAAAATTGCTAAATGATCAGTATTCATTTTTTCTCTTTTTCAAAAAAAGAAAATCGTGAAAATTGCTAAAATCATTCCCAGCATAATCATAACACTATAAACTGGTAATCAAGTTTGATTAAATAAATAATATGCCTCTCCTTCTTTAAAAGGACGTGCTTCTTTTAAATATTCAGGAAAATTTGCATTATTTGGCATTGTTTTTTATCCTTTCTTGTATTTTTTGAATTGGATCTAAACCATCCTGTTTAACCAAATAAGAATTAACAGCTGCAACAACAAGTGATGAAGTTGTTCTTCCTTGTTTAACAGGAATTTGAATTTTTTGAATAGTTCCACCTAATATATTATAATGCAATTCACTATTACCTAATCTATCAAAATTAATTGCACTATCACTTAATACTAATTCAAGAACTAAATCAATATCAAGTTTTTTTCTTATCATACTAGAACCATAAGTATGTCTAATATCAATTATTCCAATTCCTCTAACTTCTAATAAATCTTGAGTAATTGGAGATGGTTTTCCAATAAATCTTGTTCCAAGCCTAGAAATAATTACCGTATCATCACTAACAAAAGTGTGTCCATCTTGAATTAACTCAAGCACTGCTTCAGATTTTCCAACTCCTGAAGAACCTACAATTAAAACCCCAACTCCGTTTATGATAATTGCACAACCATGAACTGCTTCTTTTTTAGCAAAATATTCTGATAAAAAACTTCCTATATTAGCAATCAAAGTTGAAAGATGTTCTTTACTATTAGTAACTTGTACTGAAAACTGATTTGCTATTTCTAAAACTTCATCATACAGTTTTTGTGAAAAACCAATAGATAACATTAGCAGGGGTGGATGCTGCCCTAAAACACGAATTAGTGCATTTTTCCTTTCGCTTTGACTTAAAGAAAGTAAAAATTCTGATTCATTTGTTCCTCAAGCAACAATATTTTTGGTTAAAGTTTCATTACTTACTACACCTGCAAGTAATAAACCTGCTCTATTAATGGAAGGACGTTTAATTTCTCCTTCTGGAAAATGGTTAATTGGATTTAAGTTAAATTCATTAATTAAAAAAGAAATTTTAATGTTTTCCATTTTGTAATACTCCTTTTAAATACTGACCTGTAAAGGAATTTTCGTTTTTTGCTACTGCTTCTGGTGTTCCTGTAGCAATAATTTTACCACCATTGACTCCACCACCTGGTCCTAAGTCTATAACATAATCTGCTACTTTAATAATATCTAAATTATGTTCTATTACTAACACTGTTTCTCCACTATCTGCAAGGCGATTTAAAACTTTAATTAATTTAGAAACATCTAAAGGATGAAGTCCTGTACTTGGTTCATCAAGAACATAAAAAGTTTTTCCTGTAGGTTTTTTTTGTAAAAATTTAGCTAATTTTACTCTTTGTGCTTCACCACCTGAAAGTGTTGTAGCTGACTGACCTAAAGTTATATAATCTAATCCAACATCAATTAAAGTTTTTAATTTTGTTGCTATTTTTGGTCTATTTTCAAAAAATTCATAAGCATCTAAAACAGTCATATTTAAAACATCAGAAATATTTTTGTTTTTATATTTAATTTCTAAAATTTCGTTTTTGTATCTTGTACCATCACAGTGGTCACAATTGATATAAACGTCAGGTAAAAAATGCATTTCAATCTTTAACATCCCATCCCCTTGACATTTTTCACAACGCCCATCTGAAGCGTTAAAAGAGAATTTTCCTTTTAAATAACCTCTACTTCTTGATTCTTCCAAATTAGCAAAAACATCTCTAATATCATCAAAAACGCTTGTATAAGTAGCAGGATTTGATCTTGGTGTTCTACCAATAGGGGATTGTGAAATTTTAATTAGTTTATCAATGTTATATTGCCCATTTATAGAAACATGTCTTCCTACTCTAACTTTGTCTTCAGAAGTCATATTTTCAAGTGCTTTAACTAATATTTCATTAACTAAAGTACTTTTACCTGAACCAGAAACACCTGTTACAGCTATAAATTTACCCAAAGGAAATTGCACATCAATATCTTTTAAATTATTTTCTTTAGCACCTCTAATGGTAATAAATTGTCCATTTCCTGCTCTTCTTTTTGTTGGAATAGCAATAAAATTTTTTCCTGATAAAAATTTTCCTGTTTCTGAAATTGGATTATTAATGATGTCTTCAATGGTACCTTGAGCAACTAATTGTCCTCCGTTTCTTCCAGCAAGTGGTCCTATTTCAATAATATGATCAGCTTCTAAAATTGTTTCTTCATCATGTTCAACAACTATTAAAGTATTTCCAATTTCCACCATTTTTTTAAGGGAGTTAATTAATTTTCGGTTATCTTTTTGATGTAATCCTATAGATGGTTCATCTAAAACATAAAGAACTCCTGTTAAATTAGAACCTATTTGAGTTGCAAGTCTTATTCTTTGAGATTCACCACCTGAAAGAGTTTCTGATTTTCTATTTAAAGACAGATATTCAAGACCTACATTAACTAAAAAAGTTAATCTATCTCTTATTTCATTTACTAAAAGCTCAGCAATTTCCTTTTCAAAATTATTAATTCTTAAATTTTGAATTTCTTTGAGAGTATCTTCTATTGATAAATTACACATTTCAAAAATATTTAAATCATTGATTTTAACAGCTAAAGAATAACGATTTAATCTAGCTCCACCGCACTCATCACAATTAAATTCAGACATAAATCTTTTATATCAATTTCTAATATCTTCACTAGAAGTTTCTAAATATTTTCTTTCTACTCTTTCAAGTAAACCTTCAATTCTTCTTGTTCGATTGTATTTATTACCGCTTTCAGATTTAATAGTATAACTAATTTCATCTTCAGAACCATGTTTTAAAACTTGAAATTCTTTTTGTGAAAACTGGTAAATTGGTTTATCAATTTTAATATCATAATAATTTAAAAGAATTTCAAATTCTCTTCACTCGATGGACTTTCCATTAATAGGAAAAGGAAATAATTTAAGTGCTCCTTCCTGAATAGAAAGATACTGATTTGGAACAATTAAATCAAAATCAGCTCTTAAAATAACACCAATTCCTTTACATTTGTCGCACATTCCACTTGGTGAATTAAAGGAAAAATCCTTTGTATCAATATTAGGCATATTGAAATCACCATAAGGACAAGCTTGTCTTTTAGAAAAAGTTATAGTTTCTTTATTTAAAATTTCAATATTAACAATTCCATTTGAATAATTAGCAGCAACATCAATTGATTCTGTAATTTTGCTTCTGTTTTTTTCTTCAATAATTAACCTATCAACAAGAATTTCAATATTGTGCTTTTTATTTTTATCCAACTTAATTTCATCTTCTTCTAAATTAAAAATTTCACCATTAATTTTTAATCTTATAAAACCTTCTCTCTTTAGTTTTTCAATTAATTTTTCATGACTCCCTTTTTCATTTGAAACAATTGGAGAAAGAATATAAATTTTGGAATTTTCAGGAAATTTAAAAATTGAATCAACTATATCTTTGGTTTTTTGACTAGTTATTTCATTTTTATGTTTAGGACAAAAAGGTTTTCCAATTCTTGCATATAATAAACGTAAATAGTCATAAATTTCAGTTATTGTTCCCACTGTTGAACGGGGATTATTATGTGTTGTTTTTTGTTCAATTGAAATAGCAGGTGATAATCCATCAATAGATACAACATCAGGTTTTTTTGTTCCACCTAAAAACTGCCTTGCATATGAACTTAAAGAATCAACATATCTTCTTCTACCTTCTTCATAAATTGTGTTAAAAGCTAATGATGATTTACCAGAACCAGATACTCCAGTAAAGACAACTAACTTATTTTTCGGTATTTTTAGATTTATATTTTTTAAGTTATTTTCTTTTGCACCAACTATGGTTATAAAGTCTTGTGTATTTTTCATTTTTTAATTATACAAAAAATGTGATTTTTTTCTTTTTTTTCTTTTTTTTGAGTAAAAAAATAAGATTTTTTCAACTTTTTGCTTTTCATTTTTAAATTAAAAACAAGCTGTCAAGCACTTTTACTTGACATTTAACAAAAAAATGATAAAATATATTTTATTATTAAAGAATTAGTAATAAAATTAATATTCAAATACAAAAACAAGAAAGGAAAATATGGTAAAAATTAGATTAAAACGTTTAGGAAATAAATTCAATCCTATTTACAAAATTGTTGCTGCAGATGCAAGAGCACCAAGAGATGGAAGATTTATTGAAGTATTAGGACACTATAACCCAAGTTCTAAAGAATTAAAACTTGAAAAAGAATTAATTTTAAAATGATTAAATATTGGAGCAGTACCAACTGAAACTGTTAGAACATTATTGAAAAAAGAATCAATTTTAAGCGAATTCGCTGCTTCTAAAAAAGCAAAATAGTATGAAAATTAACTTTTTGACACTATTTCCGAATTATTTCGAAATATTTAAAAGTGAATCTATAATTGCAAAAGCAATTGAAAAAGGAATCATCGAAATAAACATCATAGATATAAGAAAATTTTCACAAAATAAACACAAAAAAGTTGATGATCAAATTTTTGGTGGCGGTCATGGAATGCTTTTACAAATAGAGCCAATTGATTTAGCGCTGCAAACAGTTGGTGGTAAAAAAATTGTTATGAGCCCACAAGGAAAAGTTTTTAATCAACAAAAAGCAAGAGAATTATCTAAAGAAAAAGAGATAACAATAATTGCAGGTAGATATGAAGGTTTTGATGAAAGAATTATTGATTATTTAATTGATGAAGAAATTTCAATAGGTGATTATGTCTTGACGGGTGGAGAATTACCTGCTATGATAGTTGCTGATTCTGTAATCAGATTGGTTGAAGGTGTTATAAAGGAAGAATCCCATTTAAATGATTCTTTTGAAAATGAAGGATTATTAGATTATCCACAATATACCAGACCTAGAAATTATAAAAATATGTTAGTTCCAGAAGTTCTTTTTAGTGGTCATCACAAAAAAATAGAAGAATGGAAAAAACAAAAACAAATTGAAAAAACTAAAAAAAATAGACCAGATATTTTAGAAAGGAAAGAAAATGCAAAATAAATTAATGGAAATTGTTGAAAGTTCACAATTAAGAACTGATTTACCTAAATTTAAACAAGGTGATAATGTTAAAGTTCACGTAAGAATTAAAGAAGGTTCAAAAGAAAGAATCCAAATTTTCGAAGGTTTAGTTATAGCAATGAAAAACGAAGGAACTAGAGAAACCTTTACTGTTAGAAAAGTTTCATACGGTATTGGTGTTGAAAGAACATTTCCTTTAAATTCACCTACAATTTCTTCAATTGAAGTTGTTCGTTCAAACAAAGTTAGAAGAGCAAAACTTTACTACATGAGAGATAGAAAAGGTAAATCTGCTAGACTTAAAGAAATTAGAATTAAAAAATAATAAAACAAATATAGATGATTATTATATTATCTATATTTTTATTAAAGTTAAAATATGAAACCAAATTATTATGAAGAAATTATTGAAATAATTAACAAAGAAAAAGATCTTATAACTAAAAAAATATTAATTGAAACTGAATTAAGTGCCCCTTGAATCCCTGAAACTTATAAGCAAAAATTTGAAAAAATGCTTTTTGAAACTAATCAAGAACTTCTTGGAAATACTAAAAAGTTCGAAACTAAAGGAATAATAGATATTTCTTTTAATGAACTGCAAACCACTTTAGAAAATGCTAACGAAGAAACTTTTAATGCTTGTTTAGAATTTATCAAATTAACAAATACAGAGAAATATAGTTCAATTTTTGAATCAATATTCAATAGTAAAAAGTTGACTTTATTATCTAAAAACAAAATTTTATTAATTTTGCTTGATAAAGAAGATAATTTAACTTTCAACTTTGATTATGAAAATGAAAAAACTCAAATTCACACAAAAACATTCAATGAAAATTTTATATTACCATTAGTCAATTCAATTAATGATTTTATTGAAACAACTTATAAAAAAGAAATGTTTAAAAAAGAGAAAGCTTATTCAATTTTTAGCAACTTTTTCCTAGAAAATCTTATAATTATAAATAGGTTCTCATTTGAATACATACAAAATGAAATTATACAAGGAGTAGAAAATGAAAAACAATAAAGAAGAAATATTTAAAAAACTAAAAGAATATATGGAAATAGAAGGTGTTTCTAGAAGAGAAGAAAAAGTAGCAAATAAACTAAAAAGCAACACTATGAGTGGAAATTTAAATTATGAATATGATAATTTTGGTTCACTTATTATCACCAAAAAAAATCATAATCAAGGACCTAAAATTATGGTTACAGCTCATATGGATGAAGTAGGTTATACTGTTCTTGATATTCTAGAAAACGGACAAGTTAGAGTTGCAACCATTGGTGGTATATGAGCTAATGTTATAATAGGAACAAAAGCAAAACTTGTAACTAGCGAAAATAAAGAATTTTACGGGGTTTTCGGTCATACTTCCATTCATATTTTGGAAAGAGATAAAATCCAAAAAGCCGTAACAACAAAAGATTTATTTGTTGATTTTGGTTTTAAGGATAAAAAAGAAGCTGAAGAACAAGGTGTGCAAGCTGGAGATATTATCTATATTCACGGTGAAACATTTAGATTATTTAATCAGGATTTAGTTGTTGGTAAAGCAATGGATAACCGTGCAGGTGTTACTGTTTTAGATTTTCTTGTTAATAATCTAAAAGATGAAAAATTAAATAATATACCATATTTTGTTGGAACCGTTCAAGAAGAAGTGGGAACTAGAGGTGCAAAAACTTCTGTTTCAAAAATAAATCCAGATATAGCAATTGCTATCGATACAACCGCTTCTCACGATACTTATCAAACTATCAGCGGAAGACAAAAATTAGGTGATGGAGTTGCAATTAGAGTTCAAGATCGTGGAACTATGATGGATCCAAAACTTATAGAAGTTTTAATGCAATTAGCTAAAAATAAAGGTATAAAAATTTATAAATTTGTAGCACAAGGTGGTGGAACAGATGCTGCTGAATTACAATATGGAAAAGGTGGTGTTGCTACCGTAACAATCTCAATACCACAAAGATATTTACATTCTCCACTTGGAGTTTGTGATTTAAATGATTTACAAGCAGTAATTCAATTATTAACTGAATTTTTCAAATTTATGAATAATGAAGAATATAATAAAATACAATATAAATAAGGAGCAAAAATGAATAACAAAGAACAATTATTTTTAAGATTAAAAGAATACATGGAAATAGAAGGTGTTTCTAGATACGAAGACCAAGTTGTAGAAGCATTAAGAAAAAACACTAAAGATGCTAATGTAGAATATGCAAGAGATAGAATGGGAAGTGTTATTATAACTAAAAAAGATCATAATCATGGACCAAAAATTATGCTTGCTGCACATATGGATGAAGTTGGTTTTTCAGTTCTTGAAATTTTAGAAAACGGACAAGTTAGAGTTGTAACCATTGGTGGGGTATGACCTAATGTGGTAGTGGGAACAAAAGCTAAACTTATAACTACCGAAAATAAAGAATTTTACGGGGTTTTCGGTCATACTTCCATTCATATTTTGGAAAATGAAAAAATCCAAAAAGCTATAAACATTAAAGATTTATTTATTGATTTTGGCTTCAAAGACAAAAAAGAAGCTGAAGAACAAGGGATTCAAATTGGTGACAGAATTTATATGCATGGAGAAACATTTAGATTATTTAATCCTGATTTAGTTGCTGGTAAAGCAATGGATAACCGTGCAGGTGTGACAGTAATTGATCAAATTATCAACAGACTAAAAGATGAAAAATTACCAAATAGACCTTACTTTGTTGGAACAGTTCAAGAAGAAGTGGGATGTAGAGGAGCAAAAACTTCTGTTTCTATAATTGAACCAGATATCGCTTTTGCAATTGATACAGGAGCTTCCCACGATACTTATCAAGCAATTACTGGAATTCCTAAATTAGGAGCAGGAGTTGCAATTAATGTTCAAGATTTTGAAACATTAATGGATCCAAAATTAGTACAAATTTTAATGAATTTAGGTAAAAAACACAACATTCCAGTTTATAAATATGTAGCACAAGGTGGTGGAACAGATGCTGCAGAACTACAATATGGAAAAGGTGGTGTTCCAACAATTAGTTTATCAATTCCACAAAGATATTTACATTCACCTTTAGGAGTTGCTTCATTATTCGATATTGAAGCAATGATTAATTTAATGGTTGAATTTTTAAAAATATTTGATGAAAAAATGCTTGATTCTATTAGATATAAATAAAAAACAAAATTCTTCTTTTTAGGAGAATTTTTTGTTACTTTTAAATAAAAATTAATTTTAATTATATAATATAACTAATGGAGTAAATATATGAAAAACAAATTAATTTTTTTAAATACTATTTTAGTTTCAACAATTCCTTTTTCTTTTGTTTCTTGTGTAAAAATTTTTGATTCTGAAAACCAAGAAATTAAAGAAGAAAAACAATATAGAATGCAAGATGTTTATGAGTTTGGAAATTTATTAAGCAAATATCAAGATGATAATAATATAAAGAAAATTGAAGATCCGCATTTTATGATAAATTTAGAAAAATATAAACATTTTAATTATCAAAAAAAACCTTATGAAAAGCAAGCTTATCAAATTATAAAAAATGGTTATAAAATAATTTATTCTTTTAATGAATTACAAGAAAGTTTTTTAAACTTTTTTAACAAATCCTTTTGAGAAAATTTATACAATCAAAATCCAGAATTAGATAAAAATAATTATCATAGTTTGAGTGAAGAAGAAATTCAAGAAATAAATAAAAAAGAATTTGAAAAGCACTATTTAAACGGTGTAAGTTCAGAAAAATTTTTTGAAAATAATAATTTAATTTTGTCACAACCTTGATACTGAGGGATGTCTAGTGGTATTTATTATTCATACTTAATTCCTTTTTTTGAAAATCAGACAAATCAACTTATCTTGAAAAAAGTTCAAGCAATGGATTTGCCAATTAAAACAATAGACCTTGCCAATAGTCCTTACTTCAAATCAATATTAGAAATTTTAAAAATAGATAAAAATAAAAAAGTTGAAATAATAGATACTCCCATCGATCAAAAAGAAGCAGAAAGATTATTTGAATTTCTTAAGAAAAAATATGATGTAAATAATGATAAAAAAGAAAATTCATAGGACTTTAGGTTCTATGTTTTTTAAAATTAGTGTTAATTTACAGAAAAAACAAGTTTTTACAAAGGAAAATTGCTTTTTTTAGTAAAATTTTATTGCAAACATTTGTTTGTAGTTTCCTGACTGGGATAATTACCCAACCGGATGTAAAAGCCATCGTACTCATAGAGCATGATCGGGCGGAATTCCCGAGCCGACAGTAAAGTCTGAAGATAGTTATTACTAAATGTTATACTTTTTAATTTCAGTGAAACTTAATTTTTGAAAAGAGGAAAAAATGAAACATAAATTAGATTATTATGCTGCTAATTATTTTTTTAAAGCAAAGCAAATTATCGAAAAATTTAACCCGAATTCAATTGTTACTTTACAGTTCTTTCAAAGACATGATAATTCAATTTTAGGTGGAATGAACGAAGCTTTAGAATTGCTAAAAAATAATACAGATACTTCTAAATATTCTATAAAATATTTACCCGAAGGTTCAATTATAAATAATAAAGAAGTTGTTCTTGAACTAGAAGGAGAATATAAATATTTTGGAATTTATGAAGGAATAATTGATGGAGTTTTAGCAAGAAGTACTTCTATTGCTACTAATGCAAAAAGATGTATGGAAGCAGCACCAACAAAAGAAATTGTCTTTATGGGAGATCGTTCAGACCATTATTCTAATCAAGAAAGGGATGGAATAGCTGTTGAACTTGCTGGTATAACTTCTCACTCCACAAATGCAGGAGCAAGAGGTAAAGAAGAAGTGGTTTTTGGTTCGATTCCACATGCATTAATACAGAATTTTAACGGGAATTTAGTTGAAGTAATGAAATATTACTATGAACTTTTTCCAGATGAACCATTAATAGCACTTGTTGATTTTCACAACGATGTTATTAGCGATTCTTTAGCAGTTTTAAAAGAATTTAAAGAAAAACTTTTCGGTGTAAGAGTTGATACTTCTAAAGCCGTTAAAGACAAGATGTTTAAAAATAATGAAAATGAATTTGGAGTTACTCCAAATCAAATTAAAAACTTAAGAAAAGCACTAGATGAAAATGGTGGAAAACATGTAAAAATAATTGTGTCTTCTGGTTTTGATCCTGAAAGAATAGCAATGTTTGAAAAAGAAAATACACCAGTTGATTCTTATGGAGTAGGTGAGTTTATGCTAACCATAAATAATACTTTCAGTGCTGATGCAACTAAAATTAATGGAAAATTATTAGCTAAAGAAGGAAGAAAATACTCTGAAAATCCAAGGTTAATAAAATTTAATTAAATATATGAATAAAAAAATAGTTTTAAATTCTTTAGGTTATGATTCTAACTTGTATATTTATCAAGATAAAAATATGTTTAATTATTCAGTTGATACAATATTATTAGGTAATTTCATAACTATAAATAGAAAAGTTAAAAATATTCTTGAAATAGGAACAAATAATGCTGCTTTATCTATTTTCATTTCTGAAAGGGATGAAAATATATTAATAGATGCTCTAGAAATTCAAGAAAAAGCCCTAAATTTAGCTAAAAAAAATGTTGTTCACAATAAAAAAGAAAAACAAATTAATTTAATTTTGAATGATTTTAATCTTTTTTATAAAGAACACAATAAAAATCAATTACAAAAATATGATGCAATAGTTTGCAATCCGCCTTTTTATAAAATAGACAAAAATACGCAAAAAACAAAGATAAATGAAGAATTACTGATTGCAACACATGAAATAAAATTAAACTTAGAACAAATTATTTTAGGAAGTTCCAAAATAATTAAAGAAAAAGGGTATTTAAGTTTTGTTTTACCTATAGAGAGACTTGTGGATTGTTTTGAATTATTGAGAAAATACAAATTCGAACCAAAAAGAGTTCAATTTGTATTACCAAGAGAAAATGAAAATCCTAAATTTGCTTTAATTGAATCTAGATTTCAATCTGGTTGGGGGACTTTTTTTGAAAAAAACATTTATTTACATATTAACGATAAAAGCAAACATGAATACAGAGATGAAGTTAAAGAACTTTATAAACCAATAAAAACAAGGAGATAAAATGAAAAAAACATTTTTTATTACAACGCCTATTTATTATCCTTCGGGGAATCTTCATATAGGACATTTATATACAACTACTCTTGCATGAGTTTTTGCAAACTACAAGAAAAATAGAAAATATGATGTAAAAATGTTGACTGGTTCAGATGAACATGGATTAAAAATACAACAAAAATCAAAAGAAAATAATCTAGAACCACAAAAATACGTTGATATGCAAGTTCAAAAATTTAAAGATCTTTGAGAATTAGCACAAATTGACTATGATTATTTTTCTAGAACCACAAACACAAATCATAAGGAAGTTGTTTTAAATGTATTTAATTCTTTACTTTCTAAAGGAATTATTTATAAAGATAAATATAAAGGTTTATACTCTGTTAGTTCCGAAGAATTTTTAACTATTACACAAGCTAAAGAAAAAAACGGTAAATTAGTTCATCCAGTTAGTGAAGATGAGTTAGTTGAAGTTGAAGAAGAATCTTATTTTTTTAAAATGTCTCAATTTCAAGAATGATTACTTGAATATTGAAAAAACAATGAAAACTTTATTTTTCCAAAACAAATAATAAAAGAATTAGAAAATAATTTCTTAGAAAAAGGATTAGAAGATCTCTCTGTTACAAGAATTTCTTTTGATTGAGGAATAAAACTACAAAACGATCCAAAACACGTCATTTACGTTTGATTAGATGCTTTATTTAATTATGTAAGTGCTCTTAATTTTAGTTTAAAAAATGATTCTGATTTTAAGAAATATTGAGAAAATGGAGATGAAATCGTTCATATAGTAGGTAAAGAAATAACAAGGTTTCACTGTATTTACTGACCAATTATGTTAAAATCAATGGATTTAAAACTACCTACCACAATTTTAAGTCATGGTCTTATTAGAGATGCTAATGGTATTAAAATGTCCAAAAGTTTAAACAACGTAGTTGATCCTATTGAATTAATTAACAAATATGGAGCAGAACCAGTAAAATACTACTTATCTACACAAATTATTATGGGACATGATGCTAATTTTGATGAAGAACAATTCAAAAATGTTTACAACTCTCATTTAGCTAATAATTTTGGAAATTTATTATCAAGAACAATCGCAATGATTCACCAATCTTTTAATGTACCATTAAAATATAAAAAAGAACAACTAACAGACTTAGAACAAGAAATTTTTTCTGAAATACTTAATACCAAAAAAGAATTTTGCAATGAAATGGACTCTTTTAAAATTGATAAAGCTTATAAAGAAGTTTTTAATCTATCAAAAAAATTAAATGGTTATATTGATTTAACTCTTCCATGAACTTTAAAAGATAATAAAGAAAGATTGGAAGTTGTTTTAAATACTCTTTTAAACGGAATTTATGCTATAACTTGCTTTATGTCTTCTATTTTAAAAAACAAAGCGAATTTAGCTCTTCAACAATTAAATATTGAGTCAATTGATTTTGATAATATAGGAAAATGAGAACTTTTTGATAATACACTAACTCAAAAAGGTGAAATACTTTTTGAAAGAATTAAATAATAAATTCTATAAAATTTTTATATTTGGTTAAAACTAAATTGGCATATATTAATGAATTTGGAACTATTTTCAAATTACTATTTTGAGATAAACGAACATTAAAAACATTGTTTTTAATGTTTTTTATTTCCTTTATAAATAAAAGCGTTTCTTTATCTTCATCTTTTAAATAAGGTTTTTTTACTATAATATAACTACTTTTTTTAATAGATAAAAAAGTGTTTGTATCTATCTCAAAATTTAATTCTTTCTTATTATTTACTGTAATAGAAATAGGAATTTGCTCATTTTCTTTTATATTTGTTATTAAAAATATAGAAATAATAAATATAAAAAATAAAAGTATAGATAAAAATATTATTAAATTATTTTTCTTTGTCAAGATCAAAAATCTCACTTTCATTTAAATATTTGTTAGAATGAGAAACTTCTATAAAAATTGCTTCTTTTTGAAAATTTAAAATTATTTTCTTTAAAATTTCAAAATTTTCCATTGATATATTTTCAAAAGCTTCATCCAATAAAATCAAATCGAATTCTTGACACAAAAGCTGTAAGATAGATATTATTTGTTTTTGTCCTTCTGAAAAATTAACCCAATTTTCCTTTATTTCTGTTTTTAAATCTATTTGTCATTTAATAAATAATTTATCCAATTCATAAAAACTATAATTGTTTAGAAAAGTATCAACTTTTTGTGGATTATATTTAGTAATATAACCAAATACATCTATACTAGATGAAAAACTTTCCTTATTAATATAAATTATCTTTTTTCTTAATTCACTTTTATCAAAATGTAAAATTGGTAAATTATTTATTTTAAAATTTGATTCTAAATCTAAGTTTAAAATTTTCAATAAAGTAGATTTTCCTGAACCATTTTGCCCTTTTAAAATTAAATTATTATTGATTTCTAAATTATTAATTTTTAATATTGATTTAATATTATTAGGTTTATAATCTATATTTTCAAGTTGAATAGACTTTATTTTTTCAATTAAATGAGTACCATTTTTTTCTTTTTCAATAAATAAAATGAATTTTAATAAATCATACTCTTCTAAAAAAATTGGATAATACACTATTAAATCTGAAATACTATTCAAGGGATTTACAAAAGCAGCAAAAAAAGTTATAAATAAAATCATATCACCGAGTTTGAATTCCCCTTTTATAACAAATAAAGCACAAATAAAAGTTAGTATTATTGGTAAAAACTCAATTAAAAATTTTTGGAAATTTTTAAAAATAAAATTAATTTTTCATAAGTGAAAATCTTTTTCTTTCAGTTTTTTATATTTGCTTTCAAAATCTTTATTAATCATTTTGTAAAAATCTTCTTTTTTTAGTTTATCAAAATTTGTAATTACTTTATAATAACTAGAATTTAATGAAGCATTGCTTTTTAAAATATCATTATATTTTGAATTAACTACTTTTTTCTCTATAAAGGAAAACATAAAGAAAATAAAACCTATTAAGAAAGTTATCAAGAATAATTTTCAATTTAAAAACAAAATAATGAAAAATGCAAAGATAAAAGTAGAAATTTCGGAAACTAATGTAAAAGCAAAGTTGGATATAAAAGAAGCAAAACTTGGTATTATATTAAATCTTTTTATATAGTCTGAAGTATCTAATTTAAATAATTGTGAGTTCTGAGCACTTTTAAGAGAAAAAATAAAATTTTTCATAATGTTTTCTTCTATGACCATCTGCAAATTTTTTAAAAATAAGCTTTTTAAGATGTTTTGCAAAAATCTAAATAACAAAATTCAACCAAAAACAATAGTTAACTTAATCAAAATGCTAATATTATTAAAATAAATTGCTTTATTTATAACGTTTTTTAAAAAGAAAGAACTAGAAAAAGTAAGGATTGAACAAACTATAATTAACAAAAAAATAGTAATACTTTTTTCGTTTCAAATATACAAAAATAAAGGATTTTTCTGTTTAATTGCTTTTGTTTTAGGATCAAAAATTTTTTCTGTTGTAAGAATTATATTTACAAATATTTTTTTAAAAAATTCAATTTCTATTTTTCTTTTACCTACAAGCGGATCTAGTAAATAAACAAAATTTTTATCTATTTTTAAAAAGATTACATAGTGATTTAACTCGCCTTCGTTTATTAAAATAATAGAAGGTTTCTCTGATTTTAAATTTGAAAGTGCTTCAAAATCAATATGAAATGCTTCTAATTTTATTCCGTGTTTTTCTGAAAGTGTTTGCAGATTTTTTATCACTATTCCATCTTGATTATAAAAGGTTTCTTTTTTTAAATCAGATAAATTTATCCATTTTGAGTGGTAATAATGATAAAGTGATTGCAAAACTACTAGTCCACAGTCCTTTATATCTTCTTGTTTCCTTATTTTCATATTTAATATTTCCAAAAAAGAAGATTTATACTTCAAAAAGGAAAAAATTAGGAAAAATAGGTATTTTTTCTCAGATAACAATGTGTTATAATTATTAATTATGTTAATAAATAAAAGTCAAAAAAATATAAATGTATCTTTAGATGATACACAAAAAAAATTAAAAAATAGAATGGTGTTTTACTCTCTATTATGACTAACTTTTGGATTAGCAGTTATATTTTTACTTTCCTATGCAACAATTGCTATAGAAGCAGTAAAAACAGCTTATTTAAATTTAATATTTAGATTAGCTGTTTCTAATCTTTACTGATTAATTCACTTAGTCATAATTTTAGTATGTTTTGCATTAATAAGTTATCTAGCTCGCAATAGTGAAACGAAAAATATATTTTTATTAGTTGCAGCTTATATTGTTACTATACTACTTCAATCATTTTGAATACCTATCATTATTTTACAAGTAGTCAACACAGAACAAGCTAATGCAATTTCATATATATTATTAGCTATGTTAATTCCTACTTTATCAATTGCGGTTTTTGGATTTTTAGGATATTTCAATATAATTGATTTTTCTAAATGAAGAATATTTGTTTATATTGGTATTGTTATGATGTTAGTTTTATCTATAATTACTTGATTTATTTCTAACAACGTTATTATTACAGTAATTTCAGTAATAAGTATAGCTGTTTCTTGAATTTTAATAGGATTCAACTTTAACATAATTCAAAGAGAAGCTTCAATTATCATTTCTACAAATTTTGACGAACAAGAAATAAAATCAATAATGTTAAAAAGATCTTTACTTTTTGGTTTAAACCTACTTTTATCATTTATAAGAATCTTTTTGGACATGTTGTTTATACTTAGACGTTAAAAAGAAATATCGACTAGATATTTCTTTTTTATTCTAAAATAACTATTTTTCCTTTATAAAACTTATTTTTTATCAAATAATTTTAAATAATTTCCATAACCTTCTTTTTCCATTTTATCTAATGGAATAAATCTTAAAGAAGCAGAATTAATACAATATCTTAAACCGCCTTTATCTTTAGGTCCATCAGTAAAAACATGTCCCAAATGAGAATTAGCATTTTTACTTTTTACTTCTACTCTAATCATATTGTGAGAAAAATCATTGTGTTCAGTAATTATATCTTTTTCAATGGGTTTGGAAAATGCAGGTCAACCACAACCAGAATCATATTTATCATCAGATTTAAATAAAGGAGTTCCATCTACTATATCAACATAAATACCCTCTTCAAAATGCTTATCATATTTATTTGTAAATGGTCTTTCAGTATAACCTTCTTGTGTAACTTTGTATTCAAGATCGCTTAATTCTTTTAATCTTTTTTCTTTATCTATTTTTTCCATTGTTCCTTCTTTCTTTTTTTATTATAGAACAAAAATATTAAATATATACAAAAAATATAATTAAAATACTATTTTTAAAGTTTTCTTAAATTTTATGCAAAGAAAGGTATATAATGAAAATATAAAAATAAAAAGGGGATTCTTTTCAAATGAAATTAAAACAGATTCATCTATTTAGTTTATATTCAATTATATTTAAATTAACTTTTGTCATTTGCTTCATATTATCTTTTTTATCTTTATTTGACAAAATTAACACAAGAATTATAACTTTAGTATCTTTATTTTTTACTTGATTTTATTGTTTTGTAGTCATGGTGTTTTTATTTTTTTATCAGTGATTATGAATTTCTAAAATGAATAAAAAAGTAAATAAATTCTTGTTTTCTTTTTTTCCTTTAATATTTTATATAAAAAATAAAAATAATATTGATTTTGCATTTGATAAAAAATGAAATATTAAAAAATATATACAAAACTTTTTTATCTTCTTTGGTTTGCTCTTTTTAATAATTGTTATTCTTTTTGCAATAGGAACTTTTTTGCCAAATCCTGTAAAAAAAGATGATATTTATTTATCAGGAATATTAGGTTCTTTAATACCTATGAGTATAATTTTAATAATTATTGTACCGGTTGAATTATTAAATCATAAACAAATTAAAAGATAATTAATTAGTCAAAAAATTTCCATTTATGCTTTTGTAAGTATAAATGGAAATTTTATCTCCTCTTTCCCAGTTAATAGCAAAAATTTAAAAAATCAACCATTTTTTGATTGATTTTATTGTTTTTCATTTTTCTTTATACTATTTTTGTTATTATAAAATATTTTAATTTTCTGATAAACCATCAATTTTTGCAATCGCCTTAATTGAATCTTTTTCTCTTAAAGAAATAATTTTAACACCTTTTGTATTTCTAGAAGTCTCTGCAATTTGAGAAAGGGATGTTCTGATAGCAATTCCTTGTTTTGTTAAAATAAGAATTTCTTCGTTTCCTTTAACATTTCCAATATAAGTTAATTTCCCTGCTTTTTCACTATTAATAGTTCTTACACCTTTAGCACCACGAGCAGTGATTCTATACTCATCAATTAAAGTTTTTTTACCAAAACCTAATTCACCAAGAGCTAAAATATATTGTCCTTCAGCAGTTGTTGAAGCACCTACTACTTCATCATCTTGTTCAAGTTTTATTGCTCTAACTCCTTCAGACTGTCTTCCTGTGCTTCTTAATTCATCACTTAAGAAACGAACAACATTTCCATTTGATGCTCCAATAATGATTTCTTCACCATCTTTAACAACAAATGCTCTTTTTAGTTCATCTCCTTCTTTTAGACCAAGTGCAATTTTTCCATTTGCATTAATTCTTTCATAGTTACTAATTTCTGTTTTTTTAATAATTCCTTTTTTAGAAACTGTTACTAAATAAGTACCTGAATTATATTCATTAATAGATAACATTGAAATTACTTTTTCATCCTTTTGAATTCCTATTAAATTAATGAAAGGAATTCCTTTACCTTGTTTGCTTTGTTCTGGTATTTGATATGATCTTAATCTATAAACTTTTGCCAAACTTGTAAATATTAATAAATCAGTATGTGTATTAGTAATTAAAATAGAACTTAAGTTGTCATCTTCATAAGTAGAAGCAGTGTTTGAACCAACTCCACCTCTATTTTGTGTCTTGTATTCATCGATATTTATTCTTTTTACATAACCATTATTTGTTAATGTTATAGCAACATCTTGAGATGGAATTAAATCTTCATCTTGAATAGTTCCTACTTCTGTTGCAGTAATTTCAGTTCTTCTTTCATCAGCAAAATTTTCTTTTACTTCCTGTAATTCTGAAACAATTAAGTTAATTAATTTTTCTTTTGAATCTAATATTTCTTTAAGTTCTTTAATTT
This sequence comes from Mycoplasma sp. Z386, assembly GCF_054343375.1. Classification (NCBI taxonomy): domain Bacteria; kingdom Bacillati; phylum Mycoplasmatota; class Mollicutes; order Mycoplasmatales; family Mycoplasmataceae; genus Mycoplasma; species Mycoplasma sp. Z386. The sequence goes on along the minus strand of NZ_JBTGVC010000007.1, from coordinate 19,572 downwards.
TTTGATATAACTCTTCCATTTCATTAACTAGTTTTTCAACAGCTAAACCAGTTAATCTGCTTAATCTCATTTCAATAATAGCTTTGGTTTGAATTTGAGTTAAATTAAATCTTGCAGCGAGTTTTTCTTGTGCTTCTGCATCGGATTTAGATGATTTAATAATTTTAATTACTTCATCAATATTTTCAATAGCTATTTTCAATCCTTCTAAAACATGAACTCTTTCTTCTGCTTTTTTAAGGTCAAATTGCAATCTTCTAGTGAATACATCAATTTGATGCTCTAAATAAACTTCTAATGCTTCTTTAAGATTTAAAAGTTTTGGTTCTCCTTTCACTAAAGCAATCATATTAATAGAATAACTAACTTGTAAAGATGTATATTTAAAAAGATTATTAAGTACTACTTCAGGGATAAATCCTTTTTTAATATCGAAAACAACTCTTATTCCTTCTCTTGACGTTTCATCTCTAATATCAGAAATTCCATCAAGTTTTTTTTCTTTAATTAATTGAACAATTTTTTCAATTAATATAGGTTTTTTGATTTCATAAGGGATTTCATAAACTATTATTTTACTTTTTCCATTTTTTAATTCTTCAATTTTTGCTTTTGATCTTAAAATAAAGGAACCTCTACCAGTTTCATAAGCTTTAGTAATACCACTTTGTCCTAAAATCATAGCTCCTGTTGGAAAATCTGGTCCTTTTATATGTTGCATTAATTCATCAATTGAAATTTCTGGATTTTTAGCTAAAGCAATAGTGGCATCAATAACCTCTCCTAAATTGTGTGGTGGTATAGTTGTTGCCATCCCTACTGCAATACCAGTAACACCAGAAACTAATAGGTTTGGAATTTTAGAAGGAAGAATTGTTGGTTCACTTTCAGAACCGTCATAGTTAGGCATAAAATCTACTGTATCTTTTTTAATGCTTTCTACCATTAAAGAAGCAATTTTAGACATTCTTGCTTCTGTATAACGCATCGCAGCTGCTGCATCTCCATCAATAGAACCAAAGTTACCATGCCCGTCAATTAATGGATATCTTAATGAGAAATCTTGAGCCATACGAACCATTGAATCATACACAGAAGAATCACCGTGTGGGTGATATTTACCTAAAACATCACCAACAATTCTAGCTGATTTTTTATGTGCAACACTATGGGTAATACCAAGTTCGCTCATACCGTAAAGAATTCTTCTGTGAACTGGTTTTAAACCATCACGAGCATCTGGAAGAGCACGAGAAACAATAACAGACATTGCGTATTCAAGAAATGAATTTCTCATTTCATCTGAAATAGGTTTAGGAATTATTCCACCTGCTTCATTTTCTATAATTTGAGAAGAAACCACATATTCTTCTTTATCTTGTGGTGCTACTTCCTCTTCATCACTTTCTTCTGCTGTTTCTTCTTTAAAAACAGTTTCCATTTCTTCGTCATCTAGAATATATTTTTCTTTTTCATCTTTATCATCAAAAAACATATTACCTCACTTACTTTAATAATCTTTTTAAATAATTTTTATTTAAATTATAGCAAAAAAATGCATTTTTTCATTTTATTGCTCTTTTTTCTATACTAATTTTTATATTTTAGTATCATTAATTTATCAATAAAAAATAAGGAGAAAATATGAAAAAAGAAGTTTTTATAGCAGGTGGATGTTTTTGAGGAGTAGAAGCTTATTTTTCAAGAATTAAAGGTGTTATTCAATCTGAATCTTATTATATAAATGGAGACTTTGAAGGAGTAACTTATAAAGAAGTTTGTTCTGGTTCAAAGCATGCTGAAGCAGTTAGAGTTATTTATGATGATGAACAAATAGATGAAAAAACTATATGAGAATTATATTTAAATATTATTGATCCTTACTCTCTAAATAAGCAAGGAAATGACAAAGGAACACAATATAGAGTTGGAATTTATTCAAATGATCCAATTGTTTTACAAATATTTGAAGATTTAAATAAAGAATTTATTAATAAAGAAAATAAAGAAAATTACATTGAATTTGATAAAGTTTATGACAAAACAAAAGCTGAAGAATATCATCAAAAATATCTTGAAAAAAATCCTTTGGGTTATTGTCATATTAATCTTTATTCTATTCCAGAAAAATTACTAAAAGATGAATACAAAAATAAATAATTTTATTTATTAAATAATATTATTAAAAATCAAAAATACAGGAAATTCCTGTATTTTCATTTATTTTTTTTAATTTGAAGATTCATTTAAATCAAAAGTTTGTGTATATACTTTATTGGTTGAATCCCCTTCTATTTTATATTTAAAAGTTAGTATTTTAGTACTTGCATCATATACAGCATCATTTGTAATGGAAGGAAATTTATTAACATTGTCAAAGTTTCCTTTTAATTCTGAAACTCTTTTAATTTGTGATAGATTTAATCCTTCTTTTGCAACAAAAATTTTGTTATCTTCTCTTCTGTTTCCACCAAGGATTCCTATAAAATTGCTACTTGAATAATATTGAAGACCTTTGAAAGAAGGATTTGTTAAACTTGATAATTTATTTAAAAATCTAGATTTTCAATCGTCAAAAGCTGGAACTAAAGCATTTTCATACATATTTTGATCTATTGAGTTATTTTCTGAAGGTTCTTCAGAATCTGAATTTTTAGGATTTGTTGGTTCTGTTACTGCTGGTTCGCTTTGTCCTTGTTCTCCACTATTATCTGATGGGGTTTGTGGATTTTCGCCTTGCGTAGGTTCTGGAGAATTACCTTGACTTTGTAAATTTTGATCATTTTTTGAAGTTGCAGGTTCTTCTGAATTTTGAGTTGATGATTTTGAATCAGGATTTTCATTATTTGGATTTTTATTTGTAGTTACTGCAGTTGTAGTTTTTTCATCATCTATATTTGTTTTATTTTCTGGTTCTTTATTTTCATCAACAGGTTTATTAAATATAATAGTTTGTGAATATTCTTTATTAGTTTCATCATCTCTTACTTTATATTTGAAAATTAAAGTAGAAGTTGCTTCATCTCAAGAAGCATCACGATATCTTTTGATTTCTTTAGGATTGCTTGGAATTATAACTTGTCTAATTTTCTCTATATCCAAACCTTCTCTTGTAACAAAAATTTCATTATCAATTCATCCAAGACCAATTAATCCAAAGAATTTATTTGTTGCATAATATTGAATTCCTGTAAAACCATATTTCTTTAAATTTTTAAATCAATTGATTTGTGAATTTTCATTTTTAAATACTAAAGCATTACTGTAATCAATATTTACTTTTTGAGTTTGTTTAACAGGGTTTGCTTGTGTAGTTGGGGTGGTTGGAGAAGGTGTTGTAGTAACTGATATAACATTCTTTTCTTCTTTTTTTGATTCTTGTGCATTACAAGAAATAAAAGTTATTGAACTTAAGGTTGTTATTCCTAATGGTAATAATTTTTTAAATAAATTCTTTTTCATAATTCCTCTTTTCTTTATTTTTCTGTATATTTGTATTTTTTAGGGTAAAAAAACATAGAATTTTTGTTATTCTAAAATTCTATGTTTTAGAAGATTATTCTTCATCTGCTTTAATAGCACGTTTTTTAATAATTACATCTGCAATTTGTTTTGGTGTTACTTCATAGTGATCAAATTGCATTTGATATGTTCCACGACCTGAAGTCATAGATCTTAATTGAGTTGAGTAACCAAACATTTCTGATAATGGAACATCTGCTCTAATAATGTTTGCTCCATCACTTCTTGTTTCTTGCTCTTTAACTTGACCTCTTCTACGAGATAAGTCTCCCATAACATCTCCTGAATAATCTGCAGGAACAACAACAGAAACGTCCATAATTGGTTCTAATAAAACAGTACCAATAGCATCTTTTGCTTTTGTTAAAGCTTTAGAAGCTGCTATTTTATATGCCATTTCTGATGAATCGACATCATGGTATGAACCATCAAATAAAGTAGCTTTAATATCTATCATTGGATAACCTGCTAAAATACCAGCAGCCATTTTATCTTCAAGTCCTTTTTGAATTGATTTAATATATTCTTTAGGAATTTTTCCACCAACAATTTTATCTATAAATTCAAAACCACCATCTGGATTTGGTTCAAATTTAATTCAAACATGTCCATATTGTCCTTTTCCACCAGATTGTTTGATGTGTTTTCCTTCAACTTCTGCTGATTTTGTAATTGTTTCACGATAAGATACTTGTGGTGCACCAACTGTTGCTTCTACACCGAATTCTCTTTTTAAACGATCAACAATAATATCTAAGTGTAATTCACCCATTCCAGCAATAATAGTTTGCCCTGTTTCATCATCTGTTCAAGTTCTAAATGTAGGATCTTCATTTGCTAATTTTTGTAAACCAATTGATAATTTTTCAGTTGCAGCTTTTGAAGCTGGTTCTAATGCTTGAGAAATAACAGGTTCTGGAAATACCATTTTTTCTAAAACAAAATGCTTTGATTTTTCAGAAATTAAAGTATCACCTGTAACTGTATCTTTTAGACCTACAGCAGCACCGATATCTCCTGCTCTTACTTCATCGATTTCTTCTCTTGAATTAGCATGCATTTCTAAAATACGTCCAACTCTCTCTTTTTTATCTTTAGTTGAGTTATATACGTATGAACCTTTTTGTAAAACTCCTGAATAAACTCTAAAGAATGTTAAAGTTCCAACAAATGGGTCATTCATAATTTTGAATGCTAATGCTGAAAAATCATAATCATCTGAAGCTGGAACTTCTACAACTTCATCCCCTATATATCCTTTAATAGCAGGTACATCTAAAGGTGAAGGTAAATAATCAACAACTGCATCAATCATTTTCTTAACACCTTTATTTTTAAATGATGTTCCACAAACTACAGGGAAAAATTCTGAAGTTAATGTTGCTTTTCTAATTGCTTGTTTTAATCTATCAGCTGAAATTTCTTCACCTTCTAAAGCAAGCATCATTATTTCTTCATCAAAATCTGCTACTGCTTCTACTAATTCTGCTCTCATTTTTTTAGCTTTATCTAATAAATGAGCTGGAACTTCGATTTCTTTAGCAATTTCTTCTTTTTCTCCATCGTATTCAAATGCTTTCATTTCTACAAGGTCAATTAATCCTTTATAGTCATTTTCAGCACCAATATTTAATTGGATAGCAACCGCGTTACCTCCAAGTCTTTCTTTAACTGAACGGATTGAAGCTTCAAAATCAGCTCCTGCTTTATCCATTTTGTTAACATAAACAATTCTTGGAACTTTATAATTTGTTGCTTGTCTTCAAACTGTTTCTGTTTGTGGTTCTACTCCTGATTGAGCATCTAAAACCGCAACAGCACCATCTAATACTCTAAGTGAACGTTCAACTTCAACAGTGAAGTCAACGTGTCCTGGTGTATCGATAATGTTAATTCTTTTATCTTTTCAAAAAGCTGTTGTAGCAGCAGAGGTAATTGTAATCCCTCTTTCTTTTTCTTGTTCCATTCAGTCCATTTGTGAACCACCATCATGAGTTTCACCAATTTTGTGGATTTTTCCTGTATGGAATAAAATTCTTTCTGTTGTTGTGGTTTTACCTGCATCAATGTGAGCCATTATACCGATGTTACGATAATCTTTAAGGTCAAATTTTCTTGCCATAATTATCATCTAAAATGTGCAAATGCTTTATTTGCTTCTGCCATTTTATGTGTATCCTCTTTTTTCTTAATTGCTCCACCGGTGTTGTTTGATGCATCGATAATTTCGTTTGCAAGTCTTAAGTCCATTGTTTTTTCTGCTCTTAATCTTGAATAATTAATTAATCATCTTAATGATAAAGTTTGTTTTCTTCTTGCAGAAACTTCCATTGGAACTTGGTAGTTTGTTCCCCCAACTCTTCTTGATCTAATTTCTAATTGAGGTGTTATGTTATTGATAGCTTGTTGGAAAACTTCTAAAGGATCTTTTCCTGTTTTTTCCTTAACAATATCAAAAGCTGAATATAAAATAGTTTGCGCTGTTGATTTTTTTCCGTCTAACATAATTGCATTTACTAATTTTGTAACTAATTTAGAGTTAAAAATTGGATCAGCTAATACATCACGAATAGGCGCTTGTTTTCTTCTTGACATTTTTTCTCCTATATTTTTTATATTATAAAATTATTATTTTTTAGGTTTTTTTGCACCATATTTAGATCTAGCTTGATTTCTTTTATTAACACCAGCTGTATCTTGTGTTCCTCTAACGATATGGTATCTAACCCCTGGTAAATCTTTAACTTTTCCACCACGAATTAAAACTACAGAGTGTTCTTGTAAGTTGTGTCCTTCTCCTGGTATATAAGCTGTAACTTCCATTCCGTTTGATAATTTAACCCTTGCATATTTTCTTAATGCTGAGTTAGGTTTTTTAGGTGTCATTGTTGCAACCCTTGTACAAACTCCACGTTTAAAAGGTGAAGGTAATTTTGTTTCTTTTTTATGTAAAGAGTTGTAACCAACTATTAGTGCAGGAGCTTTTGTTTTTCTTACTTTATTAACACGTCCTTGACTAACTAATTGTGCTATTGTTGGCATTGTCTTTCCTTTCAATTTTTAAATTTTAATTTATATATTCACAAACTTAATTATTCATAAACATTATTATTAATAATAATTAAGTGTATAAATTATATAACAACTTAGCCGAGTGTATCGAAAAAAAATTATTTTTTTTATAGTACTGTTGTTATATTAAAAAAATAAGACAACGAGTGTCTTATTTAATAAATATTTCTTTTGCTTGTTTTAGTATTTTATCTAAATTATTTTGAGCTTCAGTTTTATTTTTTTCTAATGAAAAAATGTAAAGTTTTATTTTAGGTTCTGTTCCTGAAGGACGCAATGCTGCTCAAGAATTATTTTCAAAAAATATTTGAACCATATTTTCAACAATATTATTATAACCTTTTCGATAATCAATAATTTTTGAAACTTTCAAACTAAAATTTATTTTTAAAAATGATTCTAAATAAGAGTTTATTTTTGATGGTTCCATTGAATTCAATTCTATTGAAACTACCTTGCTAAAAATAAATCCATATTTTTTATAAATATTATTTAACTCTTCTAAAAAGGAAATATTTCTTTTTTTAGATAAAATATTTAATATTAAAATTAATGATTGAAATGCATCTTTATCGAAAGAAATATCACTATTGATTAAAGATCCATAACTTTCTTCAAATGCAAAAATATGCGATTTTTCTTTATATTTATTTATTTCAGGACCTACTCATTTAAAACCTGTAGGAATAATTTGACTTTTAATATTGTGCTTATTAGCAATAATAGAAGGAAGGTTGCTTGACACAAATGAATAAATTAATAGATCGTTTTCTTTATAGTAATTTTCTTCTACTAAAAAATTGAAAATTATAGTTGCTAGTTCGTTACCAGTAAAATAATAAAATTCATTATTTGATAATTGTTCTACAAAACCAATTCTATCAGCATCAGGATCAGTTAAAATCCCATATTTAATTTTGTTTTTTTTCATTAAATCAATTAAATTAATATAAGCACTTTTTTCTTCCGGATTTGGATACGAAACAAAATTAAAGTGTTTGCTATTTTTCATTTCAGATTCTACTTTTAAAAATTTAACTGAAGTTTGTTTTTCAATCAATTTAATAACTTGAGAACCGGTTCCATGAAGTGGCGAATAAGCTATTTTAAGGTTATTATCAAACAAATTATTAGAAAAAATTCTTGATATCTCTTGAACATAAACAGGTAAATATTTATCTATACAAATTACTTTTTTATTAAAATTTATTTTTTTTGTATTTAAATTATTGTTGATTTTATTATATTTTTTAAAAAATGGAATCAATTTTTTAACTTCATCAGGAAGGATTTGAGCTCCAAATTTATTATAAATTTTAATACCATTATATTCTTTAGGATTATGAGAAGCTGTAATGTTAATACCACCTATTGCTTGTTTTTGTTTTATTAAAAAACTAACAATTGGGGTTGCAATTGGTTGTTTAGAAGTATAAACTTTTATACCATAATTTTTACTTAAAATTTGTGTTGCTAATTTTAGAAAGATAAATGATTTATTTCTATTATCTCTTCCGATAACAACTCCTTGTTGTTTTGCATTAGCAAAATTTTTTAGTAAATATCTTGCATATCCATCAATAATTCTATAAACGTGTTTAGTGTTTAGTTCACTTTCTTTATTTCCTAATTTACCACGTATACCTGCTGTTCCAAACTCTAACATATTTTCCTTATTTTAATAATTTTTCTAATTTTTCTATTGAAGGTTCAATTGTTAAATATGAACCTGAAACCAAAACATCTGCTCCGCTTTTGAAAGCACCAAAAGCAGTTTTATCATTAATACCACCATCAACCTGAATAATTACATTTAAATTATTATTATCAATAAATTTTCTTGCTTCTTCTATTTTGTTTAAAGAATTTTCAATAAATGATTGTCCACCTTTACCTGGTTCTACAGACATAATTAATAATAAATCAAAATATTTAAGTAAATCTTTAATTTCACTAAAATCTGTATTAGGTTTAATTGAAATACCTAACTTGATTCTATTTTTATATTTTTTAACCAATTTTAGAATCTCTTCTTGATTGTCAAAAACTTCATAATGAACTGTTGCATAATCAACAACACCAATAACCTTATCAATTATTTTTTCTGGTTCATAAGCCATTATATGAATATCCATTGTATGATGTTTAGAATTATTTTTTATATTTTCTATTTCTTCAATTTCAATTGCTCTGTTTTCAACAAATTTAGCATCCATATAGTCATAATGGATTCAACTAATTCCCATATTAAATAGAATCTTAGCTACTTCTAATCTCTTTTCTTTTGTAATACTTAAAAGTGAAGGACTAATTAATTTCATTTTTTTCTCCTAAAAAATCTTTTAAAAAGTAAAGATAGTTTTCATATCTAGTTAATGGTATTTCTCCGTTTTTTACCATTAATTTAATTTTACAATATTTTTCTTCTTCCTTATAGTGAAAACAAGAGCGAAATTTACATAAATTTGCATTTAATTTAAATATTTTAAAGGCAGTTGCTATTTGATCTTTATTTAATTCTATTTCAAACGAAGAAAAACCAGGAGTATCTATTAACTTCCCTTGATTTCAATCTATCATTTGTACAACTCTAGTGGTGTGTTTACCTCTATTTAAGGATTTAGAAATGGATTGTGTTTCAAATTGATTTTCAGATAATAAATTTATTAAACTTGTTTTTCCTACACCAGTTTGCCCCATAAATACAGAAACTTTGTCCTTAAAAAGTCCAAAAAATTCTGTATTTACTTCCTTTTTATTATGATTATCAATGAAATGAATTTCATAATTTAAATTAATATAATCTTTTAAAACTTCTTTATAGTTAGAATCTAAATCAATTTTAGTAATGGCTAAAACTGGTTTAATGTTTTTGCTTTCAACAATCATTAAAAACTTATCTAAAAGCAGTGAACTAAAATTAGGTTCTTTTACAGACATTACAATAATCACTTGATCAATGTTTGCTATTTTAGGTCTTACAAAAACATTGTTTCTTTCTTTAACTTTTATCACAAAACCTAATTCGTCATATTCCACAAAATCACCAACAACAGGTGATAAATTGTCGTTTCTTAATTTACCACTTCCTCTTAATCTTATAATTTCTTTATTTTCAGTTTCCACATCATAAAAACCAGCAATTACCTTTATTACTCTTCCAATTTTTTTATTCAATACAAAATTCCTTTCTAATTTATTCTTTTATTTAGTTGACTTAATATTAAAAACTAAATAAAAGAATTAAAGTAATTATTAACAAAATTAAAATAATTACAATTACACTTATTATGACAACTGTTCCGGTTCTGGTTGCAAGCCATTCAAAAAGGTTTTTCCTTTGTTTTTGGTCAAAATTTATTATATTTTCACTTAGTCTTTCAGGTTTTAAACAAGTAGATAAATCATTATATAATTCGTTCATATTGTTATAGCGATCATATGGATTTTTAGCTAAACATCGATGAATAATGTTTATTAATCCGTGACTTGTAGTTGGTTTTAAATTCTGAATCTTTGGCAAAGATTGTTCTTTGTGTTTAGCAAGAATTTTAAGATGTGAATCTCCTGAAAAAGGAACACAACCTATTAACATTTGATAAATGACTATACCAATAGAGTAAATATCAATTTTTACAGAACCTTTTTCTTTATAATCAGCTATTTCTCCTGGCATATAATGAACAGAACCTATGACTTTATTTTCTTGTGTCAACCTTTGTGATTCATTATCTATTGCAATACCTAAATCAATTATTTTAATTTGATTTAGGTTTGTTACCATAATATTAGTGTCTTTAATATCTCTATGGAAAATACCGGCTTTGTGAATTGCTTTAATTCCTAAAGTTATTTGTTTTGCGTAATTAACAACATCTTCTTTAGAAAGCGTTCCAGATCTTTCAATAACGTTTTTTAAAATGGTTCCATCAACAAGTTCCATTGCAATTCAAAATTCCTTATTTTCTAAATCAAAACAAGAATCAATTAATCTTGCTACATAAGGTGAATCAATTTTTTTAGTTATTCTTATTTCTTCTTTAAAACGTTCAATACTTAAATCACTCATTGATTCATAATTCATAAGTTTGATTGCACACTTAAAATTATCTTTTTTTCTAACAGCTAAATAAATAACAGACATTCCACCTTTTCCTAAGGTGTTACTAATATAATAGTTTTGAAGTAGTTTTTTGTTATATGTTGGTATATTCATTATTTAATTTCCACTATTGCTACTGTTAAATTATCATTAGAATCATTAGCTAATGCTGTTTCTATAATTTTATTTGCTTTGTATTCAAGATCTTTTTCTTTCAAAAACATAATGTTTTCTAATGTTGGTTTATCAATAAAGTCATGCACTCCATCTGTAGTTTGAATTAAATAACTTTTTTCTTTTCTTTTACTTAAAGAAAGAAAACCGATTTCAGGTGTATAGCGTTTTTTAGGACCAAGTGAAGAAGTAAGAAAAGATGCTCCAGGTAATTGTGAAGCAACTTCGAAAGAAACCTTTTCTTTTTCTATATAATAGTTCATTAAATTTTGATCACTTGAAAGTTGTTGTAAAATATCGCTATATAGATAAATTCTAGAATCACCTATATTTACAAAGGAAAGTAATTTATTTTTTTTAACAAATATGGTTGCAACCATTGTTGTACCCATGTCTAAAAGTTGTTCGTTTTCTTCTGCTGCTTTGTTCATGTTGATTATACTATCATTAATCCCTTTAGAAAATCAGTTAGTAATTGATTTTTTATCTTCTTTTATTTCTAAAGTAGAAAATAATGTTTTAAATGTGTCAACTGTTATTTGTGAAGCAATTTCTCCTGCATTATGTCCACCCATTCCATCACAAACAATTGAAAAAATTACTTTTTCATTTTCTAATATTAAAACAGAGTCTTCATTTTGAACCCTTTTGCCTTTATTTGTTTTAAAAATATAATTATCCATTAATTTCCTTTATAAAAGTTTTATTTGTTTAATTCAGAAATAATAATTTCTTTAATTTTAGAAGCAGCATTTAAAGGAATATCATTTACTACTTTGTGTAAAAATTTATCTTTTTCTTCTAATTCTAAAACTGCTTTATCAATTCTTATTTGAATTTGCTCTTCACTTTCTGTTCCTCTATTTTTTATTCTTGTATACAAATCATTCATAGAAGGTGGTAACAAGAAAATTGAAATAACAGAATCTTCTTCATTTCTTTCTTTGTAATATTTTTTAATATTTAATGCACCAATTGTTTCTATTTCAAGCAAAGGCAAAAAACCTTCTTGATTAATTTTTTCAATTTCTGAGTAAAGAGTTCCATAATAATTATTAAAATGTTTATTTCATTCAATAAATTCATTTTTCTTTATTTTATCTTCGAATTCTTCATTAGAAATAAAATGGTAATGTACCCCATTTATTTCCCCTTCTCTTGGTTTTCTTGTTGTAGCTGAACAAGATAACTTTAATTTTAATTCATTATTCTCAAATAAAATTTTTTCAATGGTACCTTTTCCAACCCCAGAAGGACCAGCTAAAATTACTAACTTATTTTTTTTCATATATTTCCTTTATTATTTCTTACCTAAAAAATAAATATAAGTTTTACCGTATTTTTTTTCTTTTAAAATTTCAAAATATTCACTAATTTCTATATTATCACTATTTGTTTCAACAATGACCTGACCATTATCTAAAAGAATATCATTGTTTGCTATTTCTTTTAAAGTTTCATTTAATAATGTTTTTTCTTCATAAGGTGGATCTAAAAAAATAAAATTAAATTTATTATCCTTTTTCATATTTATCAATTGAAGAGCAGAAAGATTATAACAATGCATATTTTGAATTTTTAGTTTCTTTTGTTCATTAACAATATGATTAAAAATTTTTCTATTTTTTTCAGATAAAAAAACTTCTTTTGCACCACGTGAAATAAATTCAAAAGAAACCGCTCCCGAACCACCAAATAAATCTAAAACTAATGATTCTTCTATTTCAAATTGAATAGAAGAAAAAATGGCTTCTCTTGTTTTATCCGTTGTTGGTCTTACTATTTCTAAGTCTGGTTGTTCTATTTTTCTGCCACGTAAATTTCCTGCTATTATTCTTAACATATATTTATTAATTATATAATATTTTCCTTAATAAATTGCTTAATCTCTTTATATATAGAGAAATTTGCTTTATAATTAGCAAATTTTATATAAACTTCTAATGAATGAGATAAATAATAAAATGTCTTTAATTCTTCAATTGTTCTTTGAAAACTTGTTTTGAAGTGGTATTTACAACTAAAACCACCTTCAAAAAATTGAAAATCTCTTAATTCTTTATTACTTTTACAAGTAACACATTTATCAAAAGATTGTTTATAACCAAAGTATTCTAATAAATGACAAAGAAGATATGTTTTAATAAAGAAAACATTTTCTTTATTTGCTATTTTTATACTCTGTTTTATAAGTTCATATAAATAAGAGTTAGAATATTCTAATTTATCTAAATAAAAAAGGATTTCTTGTAATTCTGTATATGAAAAAGAATTATTTTGTAAATCAAAAAAACTAATAAGTGTTGCTTTTTTAAGTTTAGACATTCTATTATTGAGTCTGGCTAAAAAGATTTCAAATTCTGCTTCATTTAAAAGTAACAAAGAACTTCTGTTTTTACTATGTACTTTTCTTACTCCGCGAGCAAGAAAAGAAATAATTCTCTTGTTGGTAATAATTTTAACAATTGCATCATAATCATCGTATTCTTGATAATTAATAACAATTCCTTTAGTCGTTGTTGAAGACATTTTTTTCTCACACTTTTCTTTTTATTAATGGATCATCTATGTGTCTTGCTCAGTCTACTTTTAAATACACTATTTCAAATACAAGGAATTTGATTAAATCAACTAAAAAGAAAATTCAATATGTTTGACTTAAACTTAATCCAAGAGATTGTGGTTTAATTACAAAAGTTATAATCACTAGTCATAATAAAGCAATAATTTCTAAACTGAATTCAAGTAATGATGCTAAGTTTGTTCTTCCACCAGAAGCTATTAATCGACTTGAAGTAGAAAATCAAATTCAAATTGGATTGAATACTACTATTACAAAAAGAGTTGCTTGCAATTGTGATAAGTATAATTTTTTAGCTTCTAAAATTGTATCTGAATTTTTTCCTATTTCAGCAGCAAAATAATCAATATACGGGATAAATACAGTAAAAAGTAAAAGTAATAATGATAATGCAAGTGCAATTGTTGAATGAAAACCTTTAAGTTCATTTGCATTTTTCTTAGCAATTTCAAATTCTTTATTTCCAAGGTGTTTTCCTACAAAAACAGAAATGTTAGAACTAAGAGCTCCAAAAACAGCTAAAAATATTTCACTTATCGCTCCTGTTAATCCAAGAATAGCAGCAGCTCCAATTGCTCATTCTTCTTTCCCGATTGTTCCTTGAGGGAAAATTCTATTAAAAAGAGCACTTCTTAGTATTATTAATACAGAATTTCCTGTAATTAAAAAGGCACTGTGTAATCTAAAAACAACTTTTTTTCATGTATCTCTTGACACTTTAAAAAGTGATAAAGGATTAATTAATGTTTTTCTTATTTTTAAAAATACAAAAAAAGTATCACCAAATATTCCAAAAATTCTTGCAGCTATGGAAGCATATGCTGCCCCTTTAACTCCTAATTTAAAAACATATATTAAAAGAATATTTAAAAAAATGTTAATTAGTAAAGATCCAATTGAAGAAATTAAAGCTTCTTTTCCATGCCCTGTTTCTGCAAGAAGAGAACTCATTGGAGAAGTTCAACCAAAAATAACTCATGTTATTACTATTAATCTTAAATAATCTACTGACTGCTGCAATGTTGCTTGATCTTGATTACTTTGATAAAAAACAGAAATCATTTTTTCAGATAAAGTGAGAGCAAAAATTGCAAATATAGTCATACAACTAAAAGTCAATAAGACTCTTACTCTCATTACTTCTTTTATTTTTTTATAATTTTTGCTTCCTCAATACTGTCCAACAAGCACAGAACAAATTATAGAAATTCCACCAATAACACCACCTATAATTCCTGTTCAAGAGTTGGCATAAGATAAAGAATCAACACCATGAGGTATTTTTGTTACCATAAAATTATCAATAAATCCGTTTAGCGAAAAAAGTATTCCTGAAAGAATAATTGGTAAAGAAAATTTTAAGTATAATTTTCATTTACTTCAACTAGCTGGAAAGTGTTCTTTTAAAAAAACAAAAAAATTAAATTTCTTCTTTATCATAATTATTTAAATTTTAGCAAAATAATAAAAAAACATTAATAATTAAGTTGAAAATAACCCTATTTTCTTTGTAATTTATTTTAAAACTTTACAAAAGTTTATATATGAATTTATTCATAGAAAAAATAAGATTATATATCAAAACTATTCAAATTTTATGAATTTTTGTCAAATCCTTGTTTTTTTTTTTTTTTTGTAGAATTAAGTTATAAGAAATGATACAAATTGTGCTTTGCAATTATAAAATGAAAAATTCTAATAATATATTTCAATAATTTTTCAATAATTCATTTTTTAAAATTTCAATTAATCAAAAATAAAAATAAGGAAAACTATGAAAAAGAAACTTTTATTATTAACTACCTCCCTTTCTGTTTTAACAACTTCTGCATTAGTAGTTTCATGTCAAACTTCTTTAGATAAAAAGAAAGAAGAATTAATTAATTTAGGTGTAAAAATAGCAATTAAACAAAATCAATCAAATTATGATAAAAAATCAGAAACTGAAAAGAAAGAATATGAAAAACAACAAAAAGACAAAGTTAAAGCTGGATTAGATTCTCTTTTAACAGAGGGTAAATCTATTGAATGAGAAAAAATATTAGACGATGAAATCGTTAAAGCAAGAAAACATTTAGTAGACTTAATATTATCATCAAATTAAAACAAGAATTAGTAAAATAATTATTTCATTAGCACTGCAAAAATGCAGTGTTTTTTATTCAATAAAACTTTTCATTAACTAATTTTAAATGAATTTCCAAATCTTAAATGTTAATTCATTTGTATAAAAAATATATAGGAAAATTGTTCAAATTTTATGAATTTTTGCCAAATACTTGCTTTTTTTTTTTTTTGTAAAATTTAATTTAAAAAATGATGCAAATTGATATTTGAGATTATAAAATAAGAAATTCTTATAATATATTTTCAATATTTTTCAATGAATCATTTTTTAAAATTTCAATTAATCAAAAATAAAATAAGGAAAAAATATGCAAATAAATATTAAAGAAAAACTAAGAAGTTTAAAAAACTTTTCAATTACCAATCTAATATTAACCTTTTCAGGTCTAATTCTCTTTATAATAACTTTAGCATTTGCAGCAGGAGCTGCAGCAACTCAAAGTGCGGAAGGAGCACTTGCTGCTGGTGTGGGACTTGTTGGTTCTATATTAATTGTTGGAATATTGAATTTCTTTTCAAACATTGTAATATTAGTATTATCAATTGTTGGATTTGTTGCTGCATTAAAAATTAAAGATGCAACAAATGGTTCTAACAAAAAATACTTTGCTGTTTGATTATCAGTAATGATAATAATTATAATAAATTCAATATTCTCATTTATTCCATTTGTTGGTTCAATTTTAGGAATGATTTTCTCTATTTGACCAATAGTAGCTTATATCTTAACAATCGTATGAGCTAACAAAGATGCAAAAGCATTAAACTAAAAATAACATTCAAAGAAAGGAAAAATATGAAAAAGAAACTTTTATTATTAGCTACCCCTATTTCTGTTTTAACAACTGCTGCATTAGCAGTTTCATGTCAATCTTCACTAGATAAAAAGAAAGAAGAATACATTGATTTAAATGTAAAACTAACAATTAAGCAAAATAAATCAGAATATGATAAAAAATCAGAAGCAGAAAAAAAAGAATATGAAAAACAACAAAGAGATGTGGCAAGATTAGCACTAAACTTATTTTTACCAAATGATAAGTCTAGTGAATGAGAAAAATTATTAGACGGTGAAATTGCTAGATTAAAACAAGAATTAGCAAAATAATTATTTTACCAACACTGCAAAAATGCAGTGTTTTTTTATTCCTAAAACTTTTTATTATAATAAAAATCAATATTTAACTTTAAATTAAAAGTAAAATAAAAAATTAAGTTTTCATATGTAATAAAACAAAATTATATATGTAAAATTCTTTGAATTTAACTACTTTTTGCCAAATCCTTGCTTTTTTTTTTTTTTGTAAAATTAGTTTTAAGAAAGGAGAAAATGGATAATAAAAATCTAAAAGACTTTATCAATAAGAAAAATTTTAATGATAATCTTCCTGTTTTATTTATTGGTTCTGGTTTTAGTAAAAGATATTTAGTTAAATCTTATACATGGAGAGAATTATTAGAAACTATTTATAAAGAATTATTAGAATCTACTTCAAAATTATCCCAAGAAGAAAAAGAAAATCTTTTTCTCGAATTAGTTTATAAATATAAAAATGATTATAGTTTAATTGCTGAAGAAATGGAAAAAGAATTTAATTCTTTAGTTAAAATGGATCGGATCGGTAAATGAAAAGAAATAAATGAAGATTTTTATAAAAACTATCTAAAAGAAGAAAAGTGAATTAGCAGGTTTAAACTATTTATTAAAAATAAATTAGAAAAAATTGAAATAAACGAAGATTCTTATAAAGAAGAAATAAACTTGTTTCAAAAAGCTTCACAATATTTTTATTGCATTATAACAACCAATTATGATAAATTATTAGAAACTATATTGAATGATAAAACAATAAATACAGAAGATAATATAAAATTCAAACCACTTATAGGGGATAAAATCGCTTTTGAAAAAGATGTAGGGACTATTCATAAAATTCATGGTTGCGTTACTTCACCGGAAGATATTATAATTACAAAAAGTGATTATATGAGATTTGAAAATGAATATAAATTAATAAAATCTAGGATACTTTCTTTGTTTATAAAGCAACCAGTTATTTTTTTAGGATATGCCATAAATGATTCTAATATAAAAAATATGTTAAAAATTATTTATGAATATGTAAAAAGTAATATAAAAGATAAAGAAAAAATATTAAAAAATATAGAAAATAATTTTTTATTTGTTGAATACTCTAAAGAAAAAAGAAAAACCAGTGAATTTGAAACTATCGAAAAATATAATATAAAATTTGAAAATAACGAAGAAATAACAATATCCAAAATTAAAACAGATAAATACAAAAAAATATTTAATTCAATTATACAAGCTGGTTTTTCTAGAAAAACAGCAGAAATTTCTCGTGTATATGATTCAATTACAAATTCAAATAGTAATAATGAAGGATTCATAAAAGTTATATATGGAACATCATTAGATCTTATTAAAAATTACTTTGAAATAATTGAACAAAAACAAAAAATTGATTACTTAGAGTACATAGATCAAATATGAAAAAGTAAAAATGAAATTATTTCTTCATTTGGTTTTTATTATCTTAATATTAATAGAAAAAAAATAGAACCTTTTTTAAAAAAACAATATGATAAATTAAATAATTTTATAAATAACAAAACTAATAGAAAAAGCATAGAAAAAGCAGAAAAAAGAATTGAAGAAATAATAAAGAAAAATTCAGAGTTTTCTATTTCTTTTGTGAATAAAAATTATAAATCATTAAGCAAAAGTGAAATGTTTTTCATTATTTTTGTTTCTATCTTTAATGATAAACTAGAACTACAAAAAGTAAATAAATGATTGAAAAAAGGTCTAAAAAATTTTGTTGAACAAAAAATAAAAAATGAAAAAATTATGATTAAAAATTTAGAATTTAGTGTAACTAATTTTAAATATTTATTATCAATTTATGATTTTAAAAAATATGCTAGTGACGATTGAAAAGATCGTTTAAAAATATTAAAAAATAAAAAGAAAGTTGGATAAATTCAAATGAAAAAGATAAAAAATATAACAATTTTCTTCTACATTAAGCGTTCCTTTCTTTACAGTTTTATCTTGTTCTGTTGAAAGTAAAGATTCGAAAATTCATTATGTAATTAAAAAATATGTAGACAAATTAATTTATAAAAAAAATAAAATTTAATAAAATTTTTCAATACTTTTTAATGGAAAGGAGGTGAGATATAAAAAAAAGTAAAATTTTATTTTCTTTTTGTGTATTAAGTCCAATTGCTTTAATGACTACCATTTCTTGCAGTGAAACAACACAAAAAGCAGTTTACCAACAAAAGAAAAAATCTATTCCAGAAAAAATAGAAGAATATAAAGATTTAGCAAAAAGATTTCACGAAGAATTATTAAAACAGAAAATTGAAACTATTGAATTATTTTCAAAAAATTTTACCCCTACTTTTGGTAGTGAAGAACTAGAAAAAAGTCGGATTAAAAATTTAACTAAAGATATTGAAAAAGCGAAAAAAGAAAATGCTGAAGAATTGCAAAAAAGTTTAGATAGAGTTAAAGACTTTCCTAATAATGAAATTCCTAATGAAGAATCTCTTGATAGACAAATTAATTTGTTAAAAACATTAATTTTCGGCCCTTCTTCTTAATGAAAGAAAAACTAAGAAGTTTAAAAAACTTTTCAATTACCAATCTAATATTAACCTTTTCAGGTTTAATTCTCTTTATAATAACTTTAGCATTTGCAGCAGGAGTTGCAGCAACTCAAAGTGCGGAAGGAGCACTTGCTGCTTGTGTGGGACTTGTTGGTTCTTTATCAATTGTTGGATTTGTTGGTTCAATTTTAGGAATGATTTTCTCTATTTGACAAATAGTAGCTTATATTTTAACAATTGTATGATCTAAAAAAGATGCAAAGGCATTAAACTAAAAATAATATATAAAGAAAGGAAAAATAAACAGGGACATAAATTTGGGACACCAAATTTATGTTTTTATTTAAGGAGAAAA